>JAEWBD010000315.1 GCA_023391315.1 Bacteroidota bacterium
GCGGTATTCACTACCAGTATTTTTTTGCCTTTAAACTTTGAAAAATCGATGGTGCTGCCATCAAGTGCTTTAATCTTAAAACTGTAAATAGATTTTACAGGTGTGTTGAATGAAGACATAACAAGTAAGGTTAACGATAGAAGAAGTATTTTCATGGTAAGTAAATTTTTTTGCTAACCAAAGGTATCGCTATTTGATAATACAAAACCTGTTAAACCCGCATATAAACACGATAACCGCTTTATTGGTTGCCTCCTGTAACCGCGCTAAATAGTGCAGGCAACCGATGCGAGGCTTAGTGAAGTGCCGGACACCTTTAATATGGTCTGCCCGCAGGCTTCAAAGGTGGCGCCGGTTGTCACTATATCATCCACAAGCAAAATATGTTTGCCTGACAGCATTTCCGGCTGCGATACTTCAAAAACATTTTCCATGGTTTGCCACCGGTCAATGCGTGTTTTATGTGTTTGTGTTTCGGTAAATAAAATTCTTTCAACAGCATTTGTAATTACGGGTTTACTCCAAACCGAAACAATACCATCGGCAATAACTGCTGACTGATTATAACCACGCTTGAATAATTTTTTTTCATTCAAAGGCATTGGTATAATTATATCAATATCATCAAACCTGTTGCAGGCTGCTAATTGCCGGCCAAGCAGCTTTCCTAAAAATTTACCTGCAGCAATATTGTTTTTATATTTAAGCTGAATAATTATGTTTTGGATTACCGAATCTTTTGTAAAATAAAAAGCGCTGCCTGCTTTTTCTATTTTCATCCTTCCATAAAACATATTCTCAATGGGATTATTGCCATGCAGAAAAAATCCTGTTTCAGGTAAAGAGCTTAAACATTCAGCACATAAAATATCACCGGTATTAATTATATCAGTGCTGCATGCCGCGCAGTTATGCGGAAAGAAAAGATGCAGAAAGTCATCAATATAATTTTTTATTGAACTCATATTTATGCATTAAAACAGCAACCGGTATAATTCATCTACTTTGCTCACGGCGATCACTTCAATTTTATAATGCGATTTATCGAGCCCTTTTTTATTAAAGGGTGAAATAAATATTTTTTCAAAGCCCAGCTTTTCGGCTTCGGCAATGCGCTGGTCAACACGGTTTACAGCTCTTATTTCTCCATTTAAACCTACTTCACCTGCAAAGCAAATATTGGGTGAAAGCGGGGCGTCTTCATACGAAGAAAGCAAGGCGCAGATAATAGCAAGGTCTGTTGACGGATCTTCTATGCGTAAACCTCCGGCAATGTTTACAAACACATCTTTCACACCAAAATGAAAACCGCCGCGTTTCTCCAGCACAGCTAATAATAATTGTAAGCGTCTTGCATCCAGCCCACTCGATGTGCGTTGCGGCGTTCCATAAACGCTTTGCGTAACCAATGCCTGTGTTTCAATTAATAAAGGCCGTAACCCTTCCATGCCTGCAGCAATTGCACTGCCACTTAGTACTTCCTCTTTTTGATTAATAAGAATTTCCGAAGGGTTATTTACGGTGCGCATGCCATTGCCTGTCATTTCATAAATACCCAATTCTGATGTGCTGCCGAACCGGTTTTTCAATGTGCGCAAAATGCGATAGGCATAATGCTGATCACCTTCAAACTGCAGCACGGTATCAACCATGTGCTCAAGAATTTTCGGGCCTGCAATACTGCCGTCTTTTGTAATGTGCCCGATAATAAAAACAGGCGTGTGTGTTTCTTTTGCAAAGCGTTGTAGCGATGCTGCACATTCCCTCACCTGCGCTATACTGCCGGGCGTTGCATCTATATTATCAGATTGAAGCGTTTGAATGGAATCTACAATAACTAAAGAAGGTTGCAGTTTTTTTATTTCGGTGAAAATTACAGAAAGCGATGTTTCAGTTAGTATATAAAAATTTTCATTGCGTATGTTTAACCTGTTTGCACGCATTTTTATTTGCTGTTCGCTTTCTTCTCCGCTTACATATAAAATAACTGCGCTGTTAAGCTGCAATGCATCCTGTAATAATAGTGTGCTTTTGCCGATACCGGGTTCACCGGCCAATAACGTAATGCTGCCGGTAACAATTCCACCGCCTAGTGCACGGTTCAATTCAGCATCATGCGTAATAATTCTTTCTTCTTTTAAACTTTCAACAGCATCCAGCAATTTTGCTTTGGATGTTTGCCGTTCGCCTGTTACATCTTTCCAGAAATTTTTTTCTTTTTGATTTCGTTCAATTACTTCTTCAATAAATGTATTCCATTGACTGCATGCAGGACATTTACCTAACCATTTTGTGCTTTCATATCCGCAGTTAGAACAAAAAAAAGCAGTTTTTACCTTCGCCATTGTATAAAGATAGTATGGCTTTTAGTTTCATAAGCATGAAAGTAGTGTGAAGACAGGCAACAAAAAGGGCCGGTAGATAACCGACCCTTTTTTACTTACTAACCCATTAAATTCAGGCACTAAATTACAATAATGGGTTACATAACAAAATAAATTTTTTGTGTTGTTGAAAACTTTTTGAATTTACTTCCGGCTTCTCCGGCAGGCATTTTGGCACATTTTTTCTACTAAAGAAATAAAATCGGCCGATTTGGCACCAGTTAGGTTGCCGGGCTGCAATTGCAACACTGATTTTGAAGTGGTTATAAATTTGCAGGTTTAGCTGTAAAAAAATTTAATGAATTCGATTTTCCTGGTTTCACTAATCTTTTTAGGCATCAGTTTCCTGGTTTCTTCCACATTAAAAGGAAAATTCTTAAAATACGGGCAAATGCCCCTGGCTAAAGGATTGAGTGGCAAAGAGATAGCAGAAAAAATGCTGCGCGATAATGGTATATATGATGTACAGGTAACATCTGTAAATGGCTTTTTATCAGACCATTACGATCCTTT
Source organism: Bacteroidota bacterium (assembly GCA_023391315.1). Lineage (GTDB taxonomy): Bacteria > Bacteroidota > Bacteroidia > Chitinophagales > Chitinophagaceae > Parafilimonas. Next base: position 2,898 of record JAEWBD010000315.1, read on the forward strand.
TAAGAAAACGGTAAACTTAAGCCCGGAAGTTTATAATGGTCAAAGCATTGCTTCGGCGGCTGTGGCTGCCCACGAATGCGGACATGCGGTGCAGCATGCAACAGCTTACTCCTGGCTTATGCTTAGAAGCAGGCTGGTACCTTTTGTACAGTTCAGTAGTAATATTGTTCAATGGGTTTTATTGGCAGGTATTATACTAATCAATATTTTTCCCGGCTTATTATTGGCAGGTATTATTTTATTTGCGCTCACCACAATCTTTTCGCTGATAACGCTTCCTGTCGAATATGATGCGAGCAACCGTGCACTTGCCTGGCTTGAAAGAAGCAACGTAACACTGCCGCAGGAACATGGAAAGGCAAAAGATGCATTGCATTGGGCAGCACTTACTTATGTGGTTGCAGCCCTGGCTTCAGTTGCCACTTTATTGCAGTATATTCTTATTTTTTCTAATAGCAGGGACAGGCGGTAATTAAAGCTCTTCGTCGCGCTCAAGCATTAAGATAGCGCTTTGGGGCACAATAAAATATTTCTCGCCTTCATACATAACTTCTGTTGCCCCGCTCAGTAAAAATATGGCAAGGTCTCCTTCCTTCGCCTGCAACGGAATGTATTTTACCTGTTCTTCCTCGCTTTGCCAGGGTTCGTTTTCCACCGGTAAAGGAATGGCATAACCCGGACCGGTTTTTATAATATAACCTTGTTGCACTTTTTCTTTTTCTTGCACACCCGGAGGAAGATATAAGCCGCTTGAAGTGCGTTCGTTTGGTTTGGAAGGCCTTATTAAAATCCTGTCGCCGATAATAATTAGTTTCTTAAGTTTATTATCCTGACCTAATAGCATAAACACATTTTTCAGGTTGTAAAAATATAAACATCCGTTAAACTCAATTCACATATTAAATTTCTTTTAATCATCCTTATCTTTAAACAACAAATATTATTTAAGGCATTTTAATTGATATATTTATTCTTTAAAACAAAAATCTATGGAAGGGAAAAAATATAAAATTTTACTGTGTGAAGATGATACGAATCTTGGAATGGTGCTGAAGAATTACCTCGAATTAAATGATTATGATGTTACGCTTGAAAGAGATGGCAGGCTGGGGCTTGCTGCATTTCAACGTGAGAAATTTGATATTTGCCTGCTTGATGTGATGATGCCGAATATGGATGGATTTACATTGGCAGAGGAAATCCGCGATATTGATCCTGAAATACCGCTTTTTTTCTTAAGCGCTAAAACAATGAAGGAAGATATTATCCAGGGATATAAGCTTGGCGCCGATGATTATATTACCAAGCCTTTTGACAGTGAAGTATTGTTGCTTAAAATAAAAGCTATTCTCAAACGAAATGAAGAACTGAATAAAGAAAGTGAAAACATTGAGTTTGATTTAGGCCGTTATCATTTTAACCCCAAACTGCGTGAACTGGCGCATGATGGAAAAACGCAAACGCTTTCTCCAAAAGAAAATGAATTATTGAAAATGCTGGCAGAACATAAAAATGATTTGCTGCCACGTGAAAGAGCGTTGAAAAAAATATGGGGCAGCGATACTTATTTCAATGGCCGCAGTATGGATGTTTATATTGCCAAACTGCGCAAATATTTAAAAGACGACGAAAACATTGAGATCGTAAATATTCATGGCAACGGCTTCAGGCTGGTAGCGCCGTAAGAGTTGAATACTATAACATTAATAACAATATTCAACTTCCTATAATTATTTATAAGCTTCTGAATTTTCAGGAGCTTATTTATTTTATTTCAACCTTTTCAAATATTCCCCATAACCGCTTTTGGAATAGTAGTCGGCAAGTTTTAGAAGCTGGGTGCGGTCTATAAAGCCCATGCGGTAAGCCACCTCTTCAATAC
>JAEWBD010000337.1 GCA_023391315.1 Bacteroidota bacterium
TGGTATACTTAAATTCTTTTTTTAAACAGCTTCTTAGGTTTCAGGCCCAATACTTCATCTTCATACTTTTCAGCAGCCGCAGCCATTGCTGTAAGTTTTTTAAGCTCCGCTGCCGACAAATTGGATTTCCCCTTATCCATTAACTTATATATTGTCAGCATTGTTTCATGATAGGTCTTTTTGGAATTAATATTGTATTTCATACTTGCTATTTTTTTAAGAGTTGGAGTTAGTATTATTTACTTCTTTCCAACAAACACCAATGCCTTTCTCATGGAAGGAAGGCATTGGTGTGTATTTCAGTAAATCACTTATTTTTTATCAAACATTTGTTTAGGCAACCCATACTTTTCAATCATCTTTTTGGAAGCCTCTACCTTCTTCTTAAAAAAAGGATCATCGGCATGATTTTTCATTTGATTGTTTATAACAACCTTTATATTGTTTGCTGTTTGATTATCCTCTTTCTTCATATTCCACCTCATTTTTAGATTATAAAGTTAACTGTTTTCCGGCGCACAAGAAATGCTAAAAAATTTATGCCCTGTTTAAATGGCACAAACCCTATGTCATCTATAAGGCCAAAAATTTCAAATAAATCTTTAATGTCATTATAATATTTATTAATGCCCATTTGATAACGCCTTGTTCTGGCATGTGTGCTTCCTTCGGCATAAACAAAACTATCAGGATAACGATTGGTAAAAAGTAATACGGTAGTTGCAACAGTTGCCAATACTTGTTCGGCGTCCTGGTTATTGCTGATGATAAAATCATCTATCGTGTTTGTTATTTCATTCCAGTCACCAAAGCCAAGATTATAATAAGTAAAGTCGCCGATATTGATTTTGGTAAACCGGACGACTTTCTTAATAATCCCATTTGGACCTTCGCTATAAAACTGGTATTCGAGAAAATCACTGGCAGCCTCAATAAGGTAATGTTCAAGGTTCATTTCAAAGATGTTTGATGCATAAACTTTTCCTGATGAATTGTTATACCCGCTTTTATTAATTCCCGCTTAATGTTTAGCTTGTCTTCCAGGCCGATCATGTCGTTAATAATTTTTTCTTCATCTACATCTGCATATATCTGCGTAGTAGTGATTTTAGTATGCCCCATCATCATTTGAACTGTTTCTAATGGAATACCATTTTTTAAAGCAACTGTTTTAGCAAACGTATGCCTGGCTACATGAAACGTCATAGGTGTTTCAATGCTACAAACTGCCTGAATGATCTTAAGACATCTGTTTACATGCTGATTAGAAATGCGCGGAAAAATGAAATTGCCTGAATCTGATTGTGCATGCGCTTTGAATTTTTCCAGGATTTTTATAGCGGAAGGCAGCAGTGGCACCGGCGATAATTCTTCGGATTTGGTACGGTAAACTTTACACCAAACCGTTCTATCCAAATCCCATTCAAAATGCTTTTCCTGTAATTGCATGGTATCTGCGAAAGCAAAACCTGTATAGCAGCTAAAAAGGAACAGATCCTTTACCTGCTGTATGATAATATCATTAAAGTTTTGAGATTCGAGTACAACCACTTCCTGTATAGTAAGCTTTTTACGCCTGGCTCTTTTTAAAGGACAACTGTAAGCTGCCACGGGGTTTACCTTTAACCAATTGATTTCATCGGCGGCCCATTTGATGATGCGTTTAAAACGCTGAATGTGCTTACCTACACCGTTGCCTTTGCATGGATCGTATGCGTTGATGGGATTGTTGCGGATGTAATGCTCCAGGTCAGTTGCGAATTGCATATTGATTTCTGATAGATACATATCGCCTGAAGGGTGTTGCTGCTTCATGAAGCGTTTAATATATTCAATAGTAGTGCGATAATTTTTAAAGCCGCCTTCCCTGCATTTGCCTTCCCATATTTTTGTAAAATAATTTAGCAGTTCCTGTACTCTGTGACCCTTCTGTAAATTATGTTCGCCGAGATAAGCCTGCTTAATGTTTTCGGCGGTTATCAAAGCATTATTTTCCTGCAGTAACCGGTATGTGGATTTAATCTTGAAACGTACTTCATCAATATGTTCATTGAGTGATTTGGCTTCGGTAGTTTTACCTTTTACTGCTTCTTTTTTACTGTCCCAACCAGAGGCTTCAATGTGTTCTTTTAAAGAGATTTCACGGCGCTCGCCATCTACTGTGATGCGTGCATAAATCAATGCTTTCTTTTTGTTTTCCCTGCATTTCCGTATAATGAAATCAACGGAGAAAAAATGCCTTGTCTGCATAACAAAAGTTTTTGAAGTGTTTTGAAGTGTTTTGAATTCACGCTCCACTTTTTCTATAAGGCCGCAGGTTCTCGTCCATTTCGAATCCACTCAAAACAGGTCAAAAAAAATTGCCTAATTTGTTATGATTCAATGAGATGCGTGTATGCTGGTGAGTCAAAAGCCGTACCGAGCGTAAGCTCACCGAATGGCACACTGGTGATTTGATATTTTTTGATGTTTTCCGACAGGATTTAATGAAAAAAACCTGTAAAAATTAACTTTTTACAGGCTTTTGCAGCTAAAAGCTACCATCTTCGTCGGGTGGACTGGATTCGAACCAGCGACCCCTTGCACCCCATGCAAATACGCTACCGGACTGCGCCACCACCCGAAACCTTTTTTGTTTGCACTTAAAAGGGCTGCAAATGTAAAGGGCTTTTAATTAAAATCAGGTTATATTTGCCAAATTTTGCCGAATTACATGAATATTATACTGCAGCAGGTTTCAATTGCAGATTCAAACTCTCCTTATAACGGAAATAAGAAAGATATTTTAATTACAGATGGCATTATTGCTAAAATTGATAATGCCATTACAGATGAATCTGCACAGGTTTTTACATCAGAAAATACATTTGTTTCTCCCGGCTGGATAGATATTTTTTCGCATGCCTGCGACCCGGGTTATGAATACCGCGAAACAATAGAATCGCTTGCCGCCGCCGCTGCCGCCGGCGGGTTTACGCAGGTGTTTACATTGCCCGATACAAACCCGGTTGTTGATAACAAAACGCAGGTGGAATATGTAAAGCAAAAATCAGCCAACACTAAAATGAATGTGCACCCGCTTGGCGCTATATCTAAAAAAAGAGAAGGCGCAGCGTTGGCGGAAATGTATGATATGAAGCAAAGCGGCGCCATTGCTTTTACAGATGGCCTTTACCCGGTTCAAAATTCAGGGTTGTTTTTAAAGGCGCTTCAATATGTAAAAACTTTTGATGGCGTTATCATACAATTGCCGCAGGATAAATCCATCAATGCTTCGGGTTTAATGAACGAGGGAATTGTATCAACCCGCATGGGTTTGCAGGGCATTCCTGCCATCGCAGAAGAACTATTAATTGCAAGGGATATTGAACTGCTTCGTTACACACAATCTAAGTTGCATATAACCGGAATTACTACAGGCAAATCAGTTGAATTAATTAAAGCAGCAAGGGGTGAAGGATTAAATATCAGTTGCTCCGTTGCGCCTCACCACCTGTTTTTTTGTGATGAAAATTTAAAGAATTATGATACCAATCTTAAAGTAAACCCGCCGTTGCGCAGCAAAAGCGATATGATGGCTTTGCGCGAAGCTGTATTGCATGGCGATATTGATTGCATCGCTTCGCATCACCTGCCGCAGGATTGGGATAATAAAGCCTGTGAATTTGAATATGCAAAACCCGGTATGATTGGTTTGCAAACCGCATACAGTGTTGTGCAAACCGTACTGCCGGAATTACCGTCAGAAAAAATTGCTGCTTTATTTTCTGTAAATGCCGGTAAAATATTTCAGTTGCCTGCAAGCATAAAAGAAGGCGAAAAAGCATCGCTTACGCTTTTTAATAGAAATGAATTTGTGTTTACAAAAGAAAAAAATAAAAGTAAGTCGTTTAATTCACCGTTTTTTAATGTTGAATTGAAAGGAAGTGTGGTGGGTGTGGTTTCAAAAGGAGCGTTAATTTTAAACAATTAATAAAACTTATTATGGAAAACAAAATAACAACACCACAGGTAAAGGGCTTTATTATATCATTAATATTGATCGTGTACGGCCTTATCATATATTTTGTAGATGGCATGAAGCATCCTGAGCTTTCTTATGTGCAGTATGTGCTTTTCTTAGCCGGCATTATATGGGCTTGCGTCAGTTATTCAAACCAGTTAAATGCCAATGTTACTTTTGGTAATTTATTTGCTCATGGGTTTAAAACCACGGCAGTTATAACGGTGATAGTATTACTTTATACCATACTTGCTTTTAAGGTTTTATTCCCTGAAATGATTGATAAGAGCATTGAAATGACAAGGCAAAAGATGGAAGCAGACGGTAAAGCTTCGGATAGCCAGATAGACCAGACCATTAGTATGATGAGAGAACATTATGTGTTATTTGCAATAGTTGGAGTTATAGTAGGTTTCGCAATCATAGGCGCCATTAGTTCATTAATTGGCGCGGCTATTGCTAAGAAGAAGCCACAGGACCCCTTCGGTAATCAACCAATTTAATTAAATGGATCTTTCGATAGTTATTCCTTTATATAATGAAGAAGAATCGCTGCCTGAATTGTGCGATTGGATTGTACGTGTGGTAACTGCCCATAATTTTTCTTATGAAATTATTATGGTGGATGATGGCAGCACAGATGATAGCTGGTGCATCATTGAAAAATTAAGTGCAGATAATCCGAATATCAAAGGCATAAAATTTCAGCGCAATTACGGCAAATCTGCAGCATTGAATGAGGGTTTTAAAGCAGCACGGGGCAATGTGGTTATTACGATGGATGCGGATATGCAGGATTCGCCCGATGAAATTCCGGAACTCTACCGCATGATAACGGAAGATAAGCTTGATATGGTGAGCGGCTGGAAAAAAGTGCGGTACGATAATAAGCTCACTAAAAATTTCCCTTCAAAAATATTTAATGCCATGGCGAGAAGCATATCCGGCATTAAACTGCACGACTTTAATTGCGGTCTTAAAGCCTATCGAAAAAAAGTGGTGAAGAGTATTGAAATTTATGGTGAAATGCACCGCAATATCCCGGTGCTTGCAAAATGGTCGGGCTTTAGAAAGATTGGTGAAAAGGTAGTGGAACACAGGCCACGGAAATACGGCGTCACCAAATTTGGATGGGACAGGTTTATTAATGGTTTCCTCGATCTTGCCACATTAACTTTCGTTGGCCGCTTCAGTAAAA
>JAEWBD010000353.1 GCA_023391315.1 Bacteroidota bacterium
TAATCAAACTGCTGCACGTGGTAATCGGGCAACTGGCAGTAACAATGCTGCACAAACACAAACATGCCTGCCAGGATTATACTGTGCGAAAAAAAACGATACCGGTTTATGATGCTTTTAAAACAAGTGAACACAATACCACTAATATAATAAGAAGGAATGATTACAAAGCATTCATTGTGCAAACAGCAATTTTTTTTATCATGCTATCCGTTTATAAACCGTGCATAAATAAAAGCTGATGAAAATTATATAAGCACCTGCAACAAGCAATATACTGCAAGCCGCTTATCATCCATTTAACACAAGTTAACATATAAGCCAGGCCCTTAAACTTGCGGGCCGGGCTCCTGCTTCAGGTTATAAAATCCCGCTTCGGGAATTAGATTTTTCCCTTCGTCCAATTTCGTACAGTGGTGGGTAAAATCATCAATCCGCTTTAACAAACCAGTGCTGTATAAGCGCTTGACTTTAGCCTGCCGGCAGGCATAATTTCATGCATTCAATAACCAAAAAAGTGATGTTATGAAAACAGTAATTGTATATGCGCTCAGCCTTTTAATAATGGCTTCAGCAATAGCAGCGCCAGGGTCTTCTTTGCAGCAAAAGTTTAATGAAACATTTCCCAATGCAAAGAATGTAAAATGGACCGATGATAAAGATGGCTTCTTTGTAAGCTTTACACAAAACGGCAACTTTAAAAAAGCGCTTTATAATAAAGACGGCGATTTTGTTTGCTCATGGAAATATACAGATGGAAATGACCTTCCGGTAAACATCATCATTAAACTAAATAAAAAATTTGAAGGCTCCAAAATACTTGGCGTTACAGAATATACAGCAGGTGAAAATATGCTCTACAATGTTAAACTGTCAAAAGGTGAAAAACTGTATAACCTGGATATTCTGAGCGATGGTACCATTGCCAGGCAACAAAAATTTAATACACAGGTTAATTAAATAATTACTATATGAAAGCGCCAATATTATATGCATTGATTGCCTGTTTTACAACAGGCATTTGCGCCGGCAACACAGGCGCACAAACTGCGGCAAATAAAGCGGTATTGTTTTCAAATGCAGCAGAAGAAAGTTATAAAGCTTCAACTAAAACCATTGTAAATACGAAAATTAAAAAAGCATTTATAAAGGAATTTGGAGAAGCAACGACCGGCACCTGGAGTGTGGCCGGAAATAATTTCTTGAATCATTTTTATATAGATGGCAGGCGGGCCAATGCTTTGTTCAGTAAAAACGGCCGCCTTATTTATACAATAATTTATGGAACAGAAACCCTGCTGCCGGCAGACTTAAAAGCGTTTGTGCAAAGTGAATATCAATGTCATGATATCACTACAGTTTTTGAAGTTAAGCAACAAGGCCGCCACATCTGGGTGGTGCAATTAAAAAGCAATGACAAGGTAATAACTGCAAGGATTGAAAACGGGGAACTGGAACAAACACAGCAGTTTACCAAATCAAAATAACTATGCAATGTCATAATGCATAGCAGTGTAAGCGACCCCTTTTTCCAAAGGGGTTTTTTGTTTATATTCCGTGATATCTTTAGGCGTTACTATTTGTAAAAAGCAAATTTGCACGTTTAAAAAATTTCAATATGCAGAAGGATAAAATAAACATGCTTACACTATTATTACTCTATTTAAATAGTTGGGAAGAGAAAGGATATTTTGAACCCGTACGCCGGGCGTGGAAGGGACACAATTTTGATACATTAAACAAACTGGAGGAAGAAGGGTTTATTACACAAAGCAAAACAGCAAAATCATTGTTTTTAACTGAAAAGGGCATTGAAGTTGCAAAAAGACTGGAGATCCTGCTTAATAATTTAAAAATGGAATAATGGCAAATACAAAAAAATATACTTTTTCGTATCACGAATTTGAAAACGACAGCCTGCTGAATGACGAAGACAAATTACTCTTATCAAAAGCCAGGGAAATTACTGCAAAAGCTTATGCGCCTTATTCAGATTTCTTTGTAGGCGCCGCAGCCTTGTTATCCAACAAAAAAATTATTACGGCTACCAACCAGGAAAATGCAAGTTTCCCGGCAGGCATTTGCGCAGAAAGGGTTTTGCTTTCTGCCATCACCGCTGTTTACGGTGAAGTTGCCATTGATACAATAGCCATCAGCTATATCAATCATAAAAACAATAAAAGCGATCATCCCATTTCGCCCTGCGGTATATGCAGGCAAAGCTTAATGGAATATCAGCAACGTGTAAAACATCCTATACGGTTAATACTCGCCGGTATGAAAGGAAAGGCTATAATAATTGATGATGCCTCTTTTTTATTGCCACTTAATTTTAATGGTGATGATATGTTGTAATTATTTTACCCTTCTATCATCATATTGAAACCATCCCGCAGGGCTGTTAAATCAGGGAATATAAAATGATCCGGTTTTAAAATTTCAATGGCCTGTATCAAAGCATTCACATGTTGCACCTCTATCTTTTTCTGATCAGGGCTGCCTATCATATCCCAAACCTGGCGGTAGCTTTCTATCACCTTTTTGGTATCAGGCATTTTACTTTTTTCTGCTGAAGCTTTTAACATCCATAAACACAATTCTATGTTTGAAGTAATGATGCTGTCCCAGTAATCATTATGAATAATTACAGTTTCAGGCAGGCTGCTTTTCGTTTCTTTCAACAGTTTTATTATAGCTGCCGGTTCTTTTGCATCCCATGTTTCCAAACCCGCCAGCACAAGTATGTTCTTAAGTGAAGCCCAGTTTATATAAGCGTTAATATTTTTTTCTTTTGACGCTTCAAATGCCAGCAGGTAATTCTTATAAGCAGATGCTACTGCCTGTTGCGCTTTCGCTTTATTGTTTTTATAGAAATATATTTTTCTTTTAAAAGCGCTGCCTAACAATATATACCGCTCCGCCGACGGATTCAAATGAATTAAAGCCTGCAGGTCTGCTATAGCCCTGTCAAATTCTTTTTGCATCGGGCCTGTTGGCAAGCCGCTGTCAATACCGGTTATTAAATGCTTAATCCTTATGTTGCAATATTGCTCTGCTGCAGTAAATGAGTAAGATGCATTTTCTGAGTATAACAATGCTTCAAATTTTTTTATAGCCGCTTCATAATCGTTTAAAGCTTTATAAATAAAAGCTTCCATTTCTGTGATGCGTGGTGTTCTCAGCTCTTGTTTTTCCACTTCTTTTATAATCTGTGCAAGCTTGTTTTTAATGGCTTCCTTATTTACATCAGGCGTGCTCAGGTCGCTCAGCAAATTATTAAGATCGGTTTCTGCCTGTTCTGATATGATATAATTTTTTTCCGTGCTGCTACCGCCCCGTTCATTCAATTTGTAAAAAGGATCGCCATAAGTTTGATAAGCGCCCCAGGTGTTTTTATTCCTGTAATTATCATATATATTTTCCCTTGCAGCTTTTACGGCTTCACCAAAAGTTTTTCCCTGGAACATGCATTCATAAAACTTCATGGCGAATGTTAAAGCAGCTTCATCGTCAACTGCCCAGCCCGCAACAATAACGGCCTTTACACCATTATTAATTAATTGTGTACCGATATTAGCAGCCAGTTTAAACCGCTCCTGGAAAAGCGATTCAGCTACGCCGTTTGTTTTACCAAGAAAACAACAATTTACAAATACCAGTTCAGGCGTAGTGCTCATTTGCGCTATTTCTGCAGTAGTAAGAAAACTGTTCTGGCCAATCACCATGCCTGACGGCTTATCCGGGTCTTCATTAAAAACCCCGTGGCCCGCCAGGTGAATGATCTTGTAGTCAGCACTTACCAGTGCAGGCACTATTGTTCCTGCAGATTCATTAAGCAGTGTTCTTGCATTATAACCCTGGCCGGTTAACAACTTCGATACTTCATCGGCTTCTTTATAAGCGCCCGGTAATTGAGGAAAGAACCCTTTAAGATCAGGATCGCCAACAACCAGCGCTGTACTTCCCGGAACCGAATCTATTACAAGCCTGCTGTTTGTAGTAACCAACTGGCGTATCATACCTGCATTTATACAAAGCGGGGTTGCATCCTGGCTTTTATCCTGCAGTAGTTCCCAGGGAAAGCCTGCCGTATATTCATCCAGTACCCATATTATATTGCCATGTTTTTTTAACCGGCTTTTAAAATCGTTTGGTATAAGCAGTTCAAAAATGGCTCGTGCTTTTTCACCGGTCCAGTTGTTATCAGTTGATATTTCTTTCATTAAACCATCTACAATGCCGGTACAGGTATAAACAGTTCGCAGGTCTTCTCTTGCCGCACTGGTTGATATGGAAAAACGCATGCCTGTTATTTCACCCTTTTTATTCTCCTGCTTTGCTATAGTTATACGATTCCACCAGTCGTTGGTTTCATCAAGCAGCATTTGTTTTTTAGCACCCGGTATTTTATTTAAAGTGTTATTTGTGATGGTGATATTTAAAGTGCCGCCAGCTTCTTTACCCAGCCTGCGTATGGCATACATGCACCGCAAAGCTGTGTCTTCATACAGTTCCGCAAATTCAACACATTCTATATGTTTTGCTTTTTCTTTAAAGAGGCTGCTGATTTTTGTATTGGCATTGATGATGCCCTGTAAAATTGCATCAACTGAATTTTCAACGGAGAGGCCGCCATACCCACAGGCAATAATTAATGATGTAACGCCAAGCGGCTGTTTTACCTGGTAACCCGAATTAAGATTTTGTTTATTGATGATGTTTATAAGATATTTTTCAATGCTTAATTCTACCGATTTTGCCAGTTCAAAACCTGTAAGGCTGCCCGGTTCGTCTAACCCAATAATAATAGCGCCGGGAAAACCACCGTTGCTGTAAGTAAGGTGTATATCATGCGTTCCTATTTCGCCGGGATATAAACCCAGCTTATGTTGTTGTGATAAAATGCCATTCAACAAACCGTCAATACGGGCTTCCGCATATAACACACCATCATTTTTAAAATGACCGGCTAAAACAGGATAGGATGCATATTTAAGATCACCGTGCGATACCGTTACTTTTATGGGAAGGTCGCTTATGCTGATGCTTTCATCTGATGACGGCAGGCTTAATAATGTATTGGCAAGGCCTTCAGGTGAAAGATCAAAGTCAGTGGTTTCCGGTTTCCGGAATACTTTTTTATCGCCCCTTATAACCGGCCTGTTCTTACTGATGAGACTCGTCTCGCCTTTTTCCAGTATCTCTTTTACGGCATTAAAAATAGCAGGCGTATTAGATAAGGCGCCATGCGAATAATTCACATAATAAACCGTGCCGGCGTCAATCATAGGTTTCGGAATGCCAGACTCCCATGTTACGCTTTGATCACCTTCGCCTGTGCAGTAAAAAACAAGTTCTTTTCCGCGAATGGTTTCTTCAATACTATAACCGCAAGGTGTTTGTTTATCATGCCCGGCTATATAAACGGCGTTGCTGTAATCAATCTTTTTATTTTTTTCTGCGTCCAGTACAGCATCACGGTATTCTTTAAAATCAGATAATAATGCTTCATTCTCTCCACCTGCGACAGGCCAGTTAATATCGCCAAAGGCGTCACACATTTTTTTCCATATTCCAATATCAGCAAAATCATTTTCCTTATCAATATTAAATGGCAAAAGGCTGAGTATGCCAGGGAAGGTGGCAAACATTTTTATCAGCTCTTTTTTGGAATGAGCAATATCAATCTTGCTCAGTTTATTAATGATATCATCTTCGCCAAAAAGTACCGTATTAATGCGGAATGAACCGCCCAGCGGTGAACCGAGGAATAATAATTTAAAATCTTTAGTTGCATTTAGTTTCTCCCATGTGTCAGAATGAAAAACCATGAAATCCCGCACCAGCACGCCGCCCATGGAATGGCCTACAATTTTAATGGGCTGGTTAAGTTTTAATAAGGCTATAATCTTCTCATTAAATTTTGCTGCAGATTCTTTCAGTGATAAACGCCAGTCGAACGCAAACGTTACTACGTCATATTTATCCGCCAAAGCATCGCCCAGTTTTTTATACGATGTTTTAATAATGGAAGAAGTGGATATATCATTATTGTCTAAAGAAAGGTTGCTTAAGCCGCCGGTAAGAAACTTAAAATAATTGATCCATAAAAGACCGTTGTTGTTTGCTAAAGAAGATCCCATTATACCAGGCAATAAAATCACAACGGGCTTTTTACCGGAAGGTTCTCCGGTTGAATATTCGCCACCGTCAAGGCCAAGCGCAGCATTTCTTTCGGCTTCGCCAATGGTGCCTCTTGAAAATTCAGAAAAGCCGGTTACAGGCCCTGCTACTGTTTTAAGCGCGAGCAAAATAGCTTCATTGGTTTTCTTGTTTTTAAAATAACTGAAATGATCTACGTCTGCACCTTCATCAAAAAAATACTCCAGCTTATTTAAACGTTTGGAGCCGCAATACATGGATTTGGTATTTACAACCAGATCGTTTTCTTCAAGATAAAAAAGCTTACTGGCTATTATAACAAGCGCCTTAAGGTTAAGCTTTGTTTTGCAATTGCCTGCTATGGCTATAACAGGATTATTCAACAAAATGCTCCCGCTTTGATTGTTTTGATTATTAAGCACCGTAATAAAAGGCGAATCCGGTTTCATGGCTTCGAGGCCAGGCAAAACGTTTATATCATTCTTTTGATCTACCAAAGCTACCAGCAGGCTCTTCATAGCCGTGTACACGGGACTTACGGCAAATCCCGGAATGAGGCCAAGCAGGTTTAAGCTGATGTTGAAAAAATGATCGAGCCGTTTTGAAATTATGGTTGTTCCGCCGGCCGGGCAGGCAACGCGTACAAATTTATTGACAACAAACTTTTTTTGCGGGCTTAACTGTTGCAGCAATCCTATCTGCTTAATATCATTACTTCTGTCTTCTTTATTCAGCAAACTTTTTTCCTGCTCGGAAAAACCCATAACAACACCATTACTGAAACGGCATAAAATTTCGCCAACCAAACCACCACGCGAATGCGTTATAATATGAAGGATGGCATTTTTAGGCAATTGGTTTATTAAATCCACCGCATTTTCGAGCGGGCTTTTGGTTAATGTTTCATGCTGTAATGCAAGTATATTATTGCCATAGCTGCTTACAATATAATCCCAGAGACTCGTGCCTTTCAATTCAGCAAAAGAACCTGTTGTGGAAGAGTTGGTACCGTGTATGAATAAAACGAATGGCCTTGATGCATCAATACCATCTGGTTTCACAAGATCAAAATCTTTTGTAATCCTTACCAGGCCACGCAGGCTGCCTAATTGTTTTTTCTCGAGGTCTTTGGCAAGTTCGCCCATAATGGCGCCGGCGCCTTTTTCCTTTACAAAAAGATTCAGCACTTTCAGTGCAATTTTTCCAAAGAGAGAGCGGCTCGCATCAGGATGCTCTAATTCCGAAGGTAATTCCAGCACCGCTTCACCATCTCTTTTCTGAACAACGCTGCCGGGGTATAATTCTTCGAGTGTGTCGGACGGGCATAACCATCTCGTATTATCATCAAACACCAGTTCAACCAGGTTGTCGGGCGCAATTTCGAGCGATGGCTTTTCAGCATCCCCTCCTCTTTGCACGGCAGATACAAGAATGCTTTCTTTTAATACAATGCCCGGTGTTTCATTTTTAATTTTTGTTACATCTTGTTTTTCCCCGTTTACAGAAAGTTTCAGTGTTTTCATGATTTGTCAGTTAAGAAGAAGAGATACTTTATTTATAAAACCGGAAGTTTTTAGTTAAGATTATTGCTTGGAATCAGCCTCTTTTTGCCTTTCCACATCCCTTATGTAAATAGAATAATCCAGTTCTGCATAACGGTTGGTAAAAGGATTATCTGTTCTACCCAACTGGTTAAAGTTGCCACCCAGATCTGTAAAACTTTGAAAGCGGGTGAGTAAAGGTTTATCTTCCACATCTTTAAGCAAATTGCCCACAATGCCTGCCACCTGGAAAATAATACCGCTGATGGTTGTTAAGCTGGAAGCTGTTTTTAACAAGGAGCCTAATTGCGATGTAAGGTCTTTAAAATTGTTATCGTCTTTGGCGGATGCTACAACAGCGGCTGTATCGCGTAATCCTTTTTTACTTTTTAAAAGCGATGACATGATGTGAATCTGCGAAGGAGGCTTTGGCATATCATCTGTTTTCTTCCAGTAAAATAAAGTACGGTCAACCGCCAGTGTTTGTTTATCATCCACCTTTTCAAATCCGTTAAGATTTAAATCAATTTCAGAGGTGGAAAGATCAGACAAAACAATGTTCATAAAATAAATAGTAGCAAGGCCCGGAAAAGGGCCGAACTTTCTTGTTTTGTTATCAATGATGCTGGCTTTTGAAAGCCGTACTTCGATGCCGCTTATTTGTTCGGAAGTAGGAATATCACCGCGAACAGCAGAACGCAGCTCCTCTGTTTCTTTAAAATTATATTCCTCTACATAGAGGTTTTGCTGAAAGTCGATCATAGTATGAAATTTTAGGTGTTTTTATTATTGTGTTATAAACTTTAAAGGAGAATCTTCAAGCAATGTTTTCAGTTTGATAATTTGTTCTTCTGTGCTGTCTTTCATCCATTGTGCATGTGCATTTTTATAAGCAGCATTCAATGAAGCCTGCGCTTTATCATCTTCATTCAGGCCAACAAATGCTTCCGCCTGCGAGGCTTTTACCCAATACCATGTTTTAAGATAATCATTCAAAACAGCCGGTGTTACTTGATGTTCATCAGGCATTGGATTTTTCTCAAACCATTCCTCACATATTGCTACAACTTCTATTCTTGTGCGGCGGGCATTAATAAAGTCTGTAATGGCTTCTGCGTGATCTGTAAGCTGTGCGGCACGGGCATTTAAAAGAAAAGCGTAATTAATACCGTTGTAATAATCATTCCTTAAATAAAATCCTCTTTTATAAGCGCGGATAGCTTCGTTTAAATAGTCAAGCTGTTTAGTTATTTCCCAAAGCCGTTTGTGCACAGAGCCCCACAAGCCAAGCGTTTCTGTATCATTGGATGTTTCAGGCTTCATTAAATTAAGTAAATGATGTGCTTCAGTCAGCGCTTCTTTTTCTGTGGGGAATTTGCTTTTATAAGTTACCAGTGCCAGCCTTTGCAATAAGTATGGGTCTTCCGGCTGATCGATCACTTCAACGGTTGCCTCGGCCTGCTTTCTTTTCACTTCGTCTTTCATCATATTTCGTATAGTAGAAAGCAATGCTTTTGCCGTAATCCAATCGCCTTTTGCTTGTGCATCATCTACCTGCTGCATTAAAGCGCTGTGTGTTTGAGCTGGCGCAGCCGGAGGTTGAGGAGCCTGTGGCAATGCAATTGCCGCAACCGCCGCTACGCTTATGGCTTCTATTTCCGGTGGCATTAATGCCGGCAGAAAAGTATAAACAGGACTGTCTTTATCAGGAGAATTTTTTTCAGCAATTTCTTTTACCGCTTTTGTTAACTGCTCCCTGAAACGCATCACTTCGTCAAAGCCAATATCTTCTCCCAGGTGATGGTATTGACGGATGGTAATATGATTAATATCGAATGGAAAAACTTTAAACCCATCTTCGCAAATAATAATGGTTGTATACGGCCGCAGGGCATGGCGCACGCCTAATTCGTAAATAGCATTTTTGTTGGAAGTTGAAAGATCAGCAACCACTACATCGGCGTTTAAAAGCTGGTCGTACATGGGCACGTCTATTACGCCGGAATGCACAATTTCATCGGCGCGGATGCAGGAAAGGCCGGCAGCTTCCACAGCAGGTTTTATCATATTCCTATACGATTTGTCAAGGTCCAGAACGCGGCCTGTTTCAAAGTCTGTTTTCTTCCCAAACCCCATAACAACAAAACATGTTTTCATTTGTGCAAGTTTATTTTTTGATAATCTCATGCCCGCCTGAACGGCTCAGTCGGGCAGGGAACCTCGCTATGTACATTTTCTTGTGTAGAAAGAATTATCCTGCCCGGTTTCATAGCTGATCATTAGAAATTAAACTGAATTTGCAGGTGTAAACATCCTTAATCTCAGCGCAAATCATACAGTGGTTTTCCCCGATTGGTTACAGGAAAATAAACTGCAGTTATATTTTCTTTATATCGATAATTCCAACAGCAGCGCCTTTTTCTCTTGTCATATTAATCATGCCTTTAGTGCCGCCTTTTCCATCGCCACCGCCACCATCCCATAAAGCAATCAAGCTCATGTTTTTGCCGCCGTTGACAAGGGCTTTTTCAAGCATCCATTCATTGGTGCGTTCATAGATATTCATGCTAGCAGCATCGCCTTCATTTTCTGGCAATACATAATAAGGCAATTGTTTAAGCAGCTTGTCAAAACGTTCATCCCATTGTTTACCGGCAAACGATACAGACCCTTTTTTAAATTCTTCGGGTGGCACTGGCAGATAAATTTCTGAAGGAACGCCAAGCTGCACACAGATTTCATGAAACAATATATCGCCGCCGCATGCGCCGCTTGCAATGCCCTGCAATGGTGATTCTATTATTAATTTCTTATGGAATAAACGCAGTTTTATTTCCCGCCTGGCTTTTTCTTCTTTATGTGCAGGAAATCTTGGTGCCTGCCTGTCTTTTGCATCTATCATGTGGCCGGTGAATAAAATAAAATGCTTCATGCGTATTATTTACTATAATTTTTAAGCTAGTTTGAAAGAGCATTGAAAGCGCAACCGTTATATACAAGTATTGACAATTAGAACCGCGTAGCACCATAAGCCAAACCGCAGTTTAGCCGTTATACCAAAAAGTCAATTATCCGTCAGAGAAAATTGGCAAAATGTTCTTTCACTTTTACCTGCTGTTTACCCACAGTGTGGCCCACCTCACGTAACTGGGGCATATATTTTGTTGAGTCCATCTCCCTTACGTTATCACTATCAATATGGCCAAGGCCCGCATTTTTTAAACCTTCCACGCTAAGGTTCGCATTATATCTTGCATAGGTAAAATGGCGGCTGGCATCGCTGGTAAGTGGTAATATTTTACCATCTGCGCCAAGCGGCGTCATATCGCCTAATTCGAGGTCTATCGGGGCGCCAAAAACACAACGGCCAACCGTACGGCAATTTATATCCTGGTCAACCTGCATGGCATACATTAAATTGTTGGGCAGCTCTTTTAAAGTCTCCAGCAGGTTATCATATACGCCGGGGCTTGGGGCAGAACCGGTGCCAACAGAAACGATAAGCAATTCCTTTTCGCCTGTTTTCCAGTTAAGATTATACGGCGCCTGCGTAGCCATACGGTACATTAAAAATGCCGGATTATTATAAGGCGTAACGCCGCCATCAACAAACACAAACGTTTTATCCGGGTCTTTCGGGTCCCACTGTAAAGTTTCCGGCCTGAAATAAGCAGGCGCTGCTGTACTGGCACGCACTAACTGGTATAACGGAATCTGCAAATTGCAATCGGGAAGAGAAGGATCATTAAATTTTGCCAACGGATTATTGCTGATGGGCCACGGAGAATCTGTTGAACGGTTCATAGTTACTACCAGCAACAATGTTTTAAAAGCGCCGGATTGCAGGTCAATATTACCAGAACCGAATGTATTCTTCAACTCCTGCAACAGCGGCCCGTCATTATAAAAATATTTTACCCTTTTCAGCAGGAAAGCTTTATCAAACATTGCTTCTCCTTTCTGCTGGTAAAAGTCAAGCATTTCCTGCGCCGATTTGCCTAATGATAAACCTGCTGCTATAATGGCACCCGTGCTGGTGCCACCGATGTAATCGAAATAATCGGCCAGCACAAATTTCTCATCTGCATTTAATGCAGCCCTTAACTGCGTTTCAAGTTCCAGTAAAATTTCAAGTGTAAGCACGCCGCGTATGCCTCCGCCGTCCAGTGCAAGCATTTTTCTTGGTTGCGTTGTTTCATAGCGTTGTTGTAATGGCCCCCAGATTGACATGGTTATTAATTTAAAATTTATTAATCAGTTCAATGGCATAGACGTAATTTTTCTATACACTGAAAACATGAGGATAATGGAGATTAGCAATGTTAGCTATGCTAATATATTGATTTATTGGATGGAGAAAAAAATAATATATGTTTTGCTGAAAGCTGTGAGCCCGCTAAAAAAATTTTTCTAACTAAGAAGCTGTTTAAAAACGATTCAACATAATTCGTATAGCCGATAAATGCACCATGGCTACGCTGGTTTGATTAAGCCGTTCATAATTTTTTGAGTTTCTTCTATTGGTGTCAATCCATGCAAAT
>JAEWBD010000380.1 GCA_023391315.1 Bacteroidota bacterium
GCCAATAAATCCGCGTAAACCCCAGCCTAACAGCATCGATACAGCAGGAAATAAAATGAAGAACAACCGCGAAGGCTTATGTTTAATTGAGGTACTGCGCTGCGCGGCTACTGTCGCTTCCAATGCATTCATTTTTTTAATTTGAAGTTGTAGATGAAGTATAACCTAATCTGTTGCACGATTAGTAAAGTGAACTAATAAAGGGTTTTAAGATCGTTCAGGAGATTCCCACTTTCGTGGGAATGACGTGTGAGAAGTTTATGAGCTTCTTGCCTGTTTAGAAGGCAAGTGTAAAACACAACCATTTAAACGTCATGCCCAGCTTGACTGGGCATCTCATCAAGCTAAAAATTTAACCTTATAATTCAATCGCGCAACCTATTAATCTATAACAGCGTTATCTTTTCCCTTGGCTTTCCATGTATTTTATCAGCTTTTCAGGATGATCTGTTTGTAATCCGTCTGCACCCTGCTTCAATGCCTGTTTCCACGTTGCCGGCCCTTCATCCTCACGCTGCACATCGAGCCACACTGCGATTTTTCTTTTATGCACGAGGTTAACCAAATTAACAGTATATGCATTATCCACTACATCCAAATGTTTTGCGGCGAGGAAATTATTCAGTTGAAGGATGTCCGCATTTTCCGGAAGGCTTGACATGAGTGGAACCTGCGGCGCAATCTTTTTCCATTGTTCATATTGTTCTTCTTTATTCAAATAAACCACCACATTGTTTTGCATCCCGTAGTCTTTTAATAACCTGTATGTTTTCTTCACATCAGCATCTTTAAAATCCAGATAAATATTAATTCTTCCCTTACATACATTCAATACATCGGCAAACTCAGGAATGTGATAAGCTGCAGTATCTCCTTTAACAACAGGTTTTATTTCCAGGTCTTTGATGTCGTTATAATTCAAATCTTTTACCTGCCCTTGCATTCCTGTCATCCTGGAAACAGCTGCATCATGCATAATAACCAGGTGGCCATCTTTGGTAGTGCGCAGGTCTGTTTCTATATAATCCACACCTTCTTTTATAGCGTTTTCATAAGCGGCCAATGTGTTTTCAGGAACGTTTAAATGGCTTCCGCGATGTGCTATTACAACTAATACATGCTTCGTTTTTGGCAAAGGCGTTGATTGCCGTATATAGCTGTTTTGGTTAATGATATTGTATGCGCTTACAATGCAGGTAAACAAGAAAGTGAATAGTATAATTAAAAGTTTTCTCACAAATAAAATGAGGTTTTATGAATTGTCAATTTCCAGGTATTAATGCAGGGTTTACAACAACGTATTTTATAGATTCCAATTTTTCCTGCTGCTGGTAAGAATACGTTATGTGCAGCATTCCATCAGCAGCCTGCAGCATGGAAGGATATGAAAAACTTCCTTCGCCTTTTTTAACCTGTTCAAGATGTGTTTTCCAGTTCCATGTTTTTCCTTCATCATCAGATAAATACAGGCTTATTTGATAACGCCCATCATCAATATCATTGCCAATAAATGCCCATCTTCCATCGCTGAGCTTTAATACCTGCACGCTGGCGGTATTGGGAATTTCTGTTTTTTGCGCTGCTGTCCAGGTTCTTCCCGTATCAACAGACTCACTTACCTGGACCCTTGGTGGCGCATCGCCATTATCACGCATATACGATACAATCGTTCCATCTTTTTTTTGAATCAAAGAAGGCTGCACATTGCCTCTTCCAACTATTGGCAGGCTGGGTTGCCAGTTTGTTCCGTCATCATCAGAAATGACAACCAGTGAAAAATTAAAACCATCGGAATACAGCGGAAGCAATATTTTATTTTCTCCTAAAAGCAATGGTTTAATTCTTGTCATCCAGCCAATGCTTCGTTTGCCTTCATCTTTAGCAGCATCAATGATCATTTTATCATATTCAGGAGCATAAGCTGCCCAAGCCGATATGCCGTTCGGTAAATCTTTAAATTTAGATTTTACTTCTTTTGCAAAATTCTCATTTGGTTTTAATAGAATATTATCCTGCCAGTTCCATATAGGCGCTCCATTCTTATTATAATCAATGGATGTTTTGTATTTAAGAATTGAATATTCCCAACGGTTGGCCTGCACCGCTATCCAAACGAGGAATAATTTATTTTGATGATTAAGAAAGAGCACGGGGTTACAATCCGGGATATTGTAGGTATCAGCCATGAGGAATGGTTTGCTCCATACAGCCTCACCTTTTTTTAAACGTGCCCCCATAATTTTTACATCATCGGCGGTTCGTTCCCCACTGCCTTCAAACCACGCTGCAAGAAAATCACCGTTGGGGAGATTCACTATGGAGCTGCCATGCGTGTGCAAAGGCTGGGGCGGAAAAATAAGCATGCTTTTAACCACGGCATTTAAGGTTGCGGTTTGACTGTATGCAATGCCGTTTATCAATAAAACCAATACGAATAAAAGTTTGAATTTTTTCATTGATAATTATTTTGATTTACCTGTGCAGGCCCCGTTCCCGTAAATATTTTAAAAGGTTTGCCGGATAGTCTGTTTGAATTATGTTCACAGCTTTCATTTGTAAGAGGCTGTCGTAGCCCGAATTCTTCTTCGTTTTTTCAAGGTCATCAAATTTACCTAAAGCGTTTAACCACACACGAACATTCTGGCTCCTGATTTGCCCCATCAATGTATCGTTATAAAAACCTGGATCAACATGTATAACCGGCACTTTGTAGTTTTTTAAAATGTCCAGAACATCTTCCTTCCTGTAAGCACGGGGCATTACTGCAATTGAATTGTCAATACTGTCCACCGTAGAAGTATAGCGGTAATCATACACAAAAAACAGCACCTGTTTTTGCATGCCTGTTTCGCGAATAATTTTGCAAACATTTATTGCATCTTCAAGAGAGTCTAATTTAAAATCAATATCAACCATGATGTGATCTTTTGCCGCCCGCAGCGCACTTTCAAATGTTGGAATTCTTTCGCTGGTTGCTTGCCCGTTTTGCACTAATGGTATTTGTTTCAATTCATCAAAAGTGTAACTGCTCACTTCACCTTTACTTGAAGTAATGCGATCGATATTTTTGTCGTGCGATAATACATACACACCATCTTTGGTTTTGCGAACATCGAGTTCTATGATATCTGCACCTGTTTTTATGGCCTTCCTTATGGCTGCCAGCGAATTCTCAGGATGAACCAAATGTGCCGACCGGTGGGCTGTAACCATCACATGTTCCGGGTGGTGATAGAACTCGTTTAATATGGTATCAACGCGTGTGTTTTGAGCAAGTAAGGGCTGGAGCAGGGCCATGGAAACCAGGCTGGACAATATGATGCGAAGAAGCTTGTTTAATTTCATCTTAATAAATTAATTTGGTTTATCATTTTCTTATTAACGTAAGTTCAGACAAGTATAAAAGAGGCAGATGTTATGAAATGGAAAACTGATTGCAAAACATACACCTCTTTGAACGTCATTTCGACGATAGGAGAAATCCCTTAACATTCAGCCAGCCTGCATTTCATGAAAATCATTACCCCGGCATGACGATGCAAATCCCGCTCAATTAGTAAACCTCTTCACTATTAAAGTTCTCATCCCTGCACTTACGTTATTATAAGTCATCTATTCTCCCTGCTTAATAAAAGCAATTAAATCAGCCATCTGTTGCTTATCAATCTTTTTTTCAAAATCATTCAGCATAGGTGACACCTCTAATGTTTTGAGTGATCTTATATCCTTTTTTGAAATGGTTATTTTTACACCGCCCTGCTTGTTCACAACAATAGCATTTGAGGTTTGCGATACTATTATCCCTTGCTGCATCGCTCCATCATTCAACACTATGTTCCATAATTCGTAACCGTGAGAAATGGAAAGATTTGGATCCAGGATATTAATCATAATATTCTCCGGGTTCCAGCTTTGAACTGTGCCAAGGTCAGGGCCAAAAGCAGTGCCCATTTTACCCCTTAGCTGGTGGCATGCCAGGCAATTGGTTATGCAAACCGCCTTTCCTTTGTTGGCATCTCCTTTCAATTTAAGTGCGGCTTGATATTCTTTTATTACCAGGCTACGGTCTTCTTTCTTTCCAGATAACAATGTCCTGGCATATGCTTTAAGAGAATCCGGAATATCCCGCATAAGAACCACTGTTACAGGCCAGCCTAATTCCGCTTTTGTTATTGTTCCGTTTGAAATGTTTTGAAGCAACAGGGAAATGCGGGGCACGGAGAAAGGTTCAGTAATAAATGTATTAAGCGCGTCTTCTTTTATGCCGGGAAATAAGGATGCCCAGTTTTTTAATATAAATGTTGAAACTGTTGTATCCGAAATTTTGCTTAAGGCACGTATGGCAGCCACCTGTATATCCCTTGGCGCATCCGGTGTAATTAAGCTTTCTAAAAATGCAGCTTCCTGTTTAGGATTTTGAAGCGCCATAAGATTAACGGCCTCTGTTCTTATAGCCGGTGACATGTTTTTATCAGCCGCAATTTTTTTAGCTTCCTGCATTACAATGGGCTCCGGCGAACTATCGGCAATCCCAATATTTTCCAGCATGATCCGGGCATTTCTTCTGATGTTTACATCAGGATGATGAAGGCAAACATCAATCAATAATTTCCGCTCTGATTTTAAACCATCAGGAACTGAGCTTCTGTTTTTAAGACCTTCTGCAAGCCCTTCCAATAAAGGTGCTTTCCAGGTCATTGCTACTCCGGCGGCTGGTTCAACGGCTCTCTGTAAATAGGAATGTATTGTTGTAGCACCTTTATTGGCTGCAATGACAGACCCGAGACGGGTTACCAGCGAAGCATAAGCAGGAACTGCAGGATCGAATTTTTTTAGCACACCTTCCAGCATAGCATCATTTTGTGATGATGAAGCGCTTAATGCAGCTACCTGTACCCATTTATCATTAATATCTTTAAACAAAAGTTCCTGCCTTGCCGCACCTGCTTCCGGGGTGTTTAAATAACCCAGCGTGCACAATAACTGGTATCTCACTTTATCATTAGTATCTGTTTTTAAAGCAATCAATTCAGGCGCCAGTTCAGGCGATGTATGAAGATGAAGTTCCGCCAACTGAATTGCATTTTCACGTACACCGGGTTCCGGGTCCGGCAATGCCTTCGCAATTAATTCCGGCGTTAATTTATTCATGCCCTCTAATGTCCACAACGCGTGTAAGCGGCCTAAAGAAGATTTTGTGTTTTGCGCCATCTTAACCAAATAAGGAACCACCATGTCATGATTTCTATCTATCAATAATCGTTGCGCATTGCGCCTCCACCAGATATTGGGGCTGGAAAGTTTTTCAATTAATTGTATATCGGAAGAATCGTTCAGGTTTAGATGAGAAGTCCAACTCGCAGGAGCTGCGCCTGTTGCGCTTATACGATAGATGCGGCCTTTATCACGGCCATTATAAAGTTTACCGGATTCTATATCAGATTTCGACATCCATTCCGGGTGTTCTATAATTTCCCGGTAATAATCCACTACATACAACGCTCCGTCCGGGCCGATGTACATGTTTACAGGTCGAAACCATGCATCGGTAGAAGCCAAAAACTCCTGATGTTCAAAAATCCGGCTTGCGGTGAAAGAAGCGCCTTTGTCTTTAAGGCGGTCGGCATGTACCAGGTTACTTACAGGTTCACATACAAAGGTAATGTCATGATTAAACTTATCAGGGAAAGCACCTCCCTGGTAATTTGTAATACCGCAGGCGGAAGTAATCACACCCACATCAGTCAGCAATTGATGTTCCGGATTTTTGGTGATCGGAAACACATCGCAGGCATCTCCGTGATCAGAAAGAGATTCCGTAGCATCGCCAACAATTTGATCGGGATTGCGTTTGAGATAACGGTTTGCTATTACTTCCTGGTAAATATGATTGGCATTATATACCAGGAAATGATGCCCCCAATCATCAAAACTTTGCCCGAACTGGGTGGAACCTGAAGTTTCTTCCAGTGCATGCATATCAGGCTTAAAGCGCACAATACGTCCCTGTGCGTTTACCGGCAAGCGGGCGCCGTTAGGATCGTCGGGGAAAAAAATATCTCTGCCCTTATCTCCGAATATTTTTTGATAGGTGTTTGATTCTTCAGCGCCTTCATGTGCGAGATAGATCCAATTGTCTAAGCCATATAACGGGCGGTTGACAAGATATTGCGGGTTCGTTAAAGCAAACCCCGTAAGCATCACCTTTCTTATGTCAGCCTTGCCATCACCGTTTGTATCTTCCAGGTAATACACATTTGGAGGATCCGTTACAATAATGCCTTTTTTCCAGCGCATCACACCGGTAGGAAGTACAAGCGTGTCAGCAAAAACAGTTCGTGTATCCATCTTTCCATCTCCATCCGTATCGCTCAGCATAATTATTTTACCGGAGTTACTCACGTCTAATGGGTAACCATGCATTTCCACCACATACATGCGGCCTTCTTCATCTATGGTCATATCAACGGGATCAGAGATCATAGGTTCGGCGGCCACTAATTCAATCTTAAATCCGGCTGGCAGTTTAAATGAAGAAAGTGCTTTTTCGGCAGATTCGCCGGAAGGAGAGGAGGGCTGATGCCCGCAGCCTGCCGTAATTAATACAAGCAGCCATGCTGGCCATCCAATACAATTATTGAATTTATTTTTCATCATCAAAAAATATATTTTTCGAAGCATTATTTCACATTCGTTTCATTGCCTGTTACACCATCCGGGTAAGCTGATCCCTTCCTTTCTTTTCTTCTTCTATTTTTTAATTGTAAATGAGTCAATCACTTTATTGTCAGCATTTGTTGCCGTAAAGCTTAATGTATTTCCTTCAATTTTTACATACTGATAGAGGTCTCCGTTAAAATTTCTCAGCACTGCATACGGCTCTTCAGGATGGGTTTCGGGTTTTGTTGGAATTGCTACTGATTCAATGTATGCGGTGCCTTCTTTATAGGAGCTAACAACTTTTCCTCCCTTCATGGGCTTGGTGCGCATATAGTAATGGATATGGCCATTCATTACCATATCAACATGATATTTGTCGAAGAGCGGTATCCATGCTGCCTGTATATCAGGGTAAGGTTCATCCCAGTTGTAGGGCGCAAAATGGAACATGGCAAATTTCCAGGTGGCATCGGTTTTAGCAAGCTGATCTTCTATCCATACTTTTTGTGAATCGATCGGAGCTGTAGATTCAATCATCAGGAACAAGGCATTTTTATACCTGAATGCATAGGTATGTTCAGGTTGAACACCAGCCGGTGCATTTTTGGGATAGCTGAACAGATCGCGGTACATCCACGCGCCTAATCCCTGGCGGGTATCATGGTTACCAATTACCGCCATCAAAGGCTTCCTGCAAATAACATCTTTACTGAATTGAAAAAGGTCATCCCATTCATCGCGATGCAAGCCTTCGCTGACCATGTCGCCTGCTATAGAATAAAATGCCGCATCGCGATGAGACTGATCGGCATGGCTAAGTAATTTTTCTATTGTGGGCGAGTGATGCGTGTCACCGGTCCAGACAAAAGAAAATGAACTATCCTGTGCCGGGGTTGAAAATGTATATTTTTCGTTCCAATTGGTTTGCGGTGAAATCTGATATTCGTAGGTTGTACCCGGCTTTAAGTTTTTTAATTGAGCTGTAAAACGGTTAATGTACCTGTCATTCATAAGATCACGATCTTCCATCCTGTATTTTTCTGCAGCAACCGACTGCACTGTATCTGAACCTTTTTCCCGGTAGTTGAGCTTTCCTGTCTCAGCGGTAGCATCTGTTCTCCACTGGATATCAATGCTGGTGGCGGGGTCAGCACTCCATGTCAGCATAACCTGGTCAGGCGTAGAAGAAGAGGGATACGCTGTTTTACGAAATGCCCCGATCAAATGCGATTCTGTTCCCCTTCCCCTGATCGTTGTTAGCAGCTTTTGGCCTTTCATATCATCCGGCACATTTATCAACACCAGTTCCGTCCAGTCGTGGTAAGTAAATGCACTATCCTGAAGTATTCCTACATATTGGTTTGCCGGAAAGAAATTATTTAATTCAAGCTGATCATTTTTATTTTGAGGGGCCACTGAAACAAAATAATGCAGCATATAATCTTCGAAACCATTTACGCCCAAACCTATATGACCTTTATCAAAATTTTTCTGCCACACCTCATACGTAACCTCTTCATTTTTCATGGTTTTGCTGGTCTTTACAAATCCGGCAGGAGCCAACCAAAACGGCACCGTTTTTTGTTGTGTGCTTCTCATAACAGACACTACAACCGGCACATTCACATCGAACATCCAGTGCCTGGTTGCCAACACCTCTTTTTCATTGTCATTAAACAAAGCCATAACCTGGTCATTGGTCAGTGAATCCAATTGTTTTTCAGTCATGGTTTGGTAGAGTTTGGTAACGGTTTCATCCATCACATCCTTTACTGTTTGTTCCCCGGTATTTTTATCAGCACAGGAATTGAATGTTATTACAACAAACAGAATCAGAATATTTAAAAGCTTTGAAAATTTACTTGCCAATTGATATTATTTTTATGATTTACCCAGTGTTATGTGAGCAAACTATGTCGTTCAGTTGTGAATGAATACACGTTCCCTCTATTTTACCGGTGCACTGATCACTCCAAGGTACCGGCCTATCCAATAAGGTAGCAGCCAGATATCGCCTGCGCTATATTCAGACCTGCCTCCATCGCCATCGTCCAGGTCAAACCTATTGGAATTATGACGGCTGATGCCCAGCTCATCCGGTGGCAAAACTTCCGTAGTGGTTTGCTTCCTGAAGTTGGGGGCCACCAATTCGATGTCTTTTCGCTGGCTGTTCTTAACGGTCCAGTTTACTAAATCGAGGGGATAATTCTGCAGGTACCAGATAGCTTCATTCAGATCAAAATCTTTTGTTCCGGTTAATGCTGTCATGATATTCCACAAGCCTTCTTTCTCCGGGCGTTCACGCTGCCAGTGATCAATGATAGCTTTTTTGAAATCGGCTTTTAGCGTATCATTTAGTGCATAGCGATACAATCCCCAGTAACCACAGTAATACATTTCGTCATCGGAATGGTTCCAGCCATCAGATAATTCCTTGCTCAATTCATCGGCATCATCCGGCGCATGGCCAATTTCTGCCATTGGCCGCATCAGGTTTTTCAAATATCCCTTTTCGTTCAACAGGTAAAAAGCGGCTTGTTTGTACTTCTCTTTTTTAGTGAAATAATAAGCTGTTTGCAGCATGGCAATAATGTTGGATGAATTGATCTTGCGGTCGCCCACATTTTCCGGGCGGGCATTTACATAATCAGGATGCCACCTGCCCCACCGGGTTGGTTTGCCGTCCCAGTCTATCATATAAAAATCATTTTTGACAATAGTTGACATCAGTGTATCGATCAACATAATAGCTTTATTACGGATGTCATTTTCATGCACCAATTCTGCAATTGCACCCAGGGCAAAAATGTGACCGATGGCTTCATCGCTGCTTGTGGTTGATTTCCAGTCCCACTCAGGGTCATCGGCCCTGCGCCAGGCCGGATCATGATATTTATAACCGCGCCTTTCAAACGACCTTGATGGAAATCCCGGAACAGGATTAATAGTATAGAGGCGTTCAATCGCATCCAGTGATTCCCGTACATTTTGCAATGCATCAGGTGATTGGGTAACGGCATAGCGAAATGTTTCGCCGGCCAGGTACATGGAAGTCCATAAACCATCATTATCCGAATCTTCCATGCTCCCGGTGGTTACATCACCATCCTTCATATTTGAAACGGTGGCATTAAAACCAAGCCGGATATGCCGGTTTCGTACCTGTTTTTCATAAAACATCGCTTTATCATGCAAAGACATTTCTTTAAAATAAATTTGACCCAATCCTTTAGTAGTTAATACAAGTACGGAATTGTCAGGGCCTTTTGCAATGCTGATCACCGTATCAGAAGGCAGCCAGCGTTTGGATGCGTAATAATTGAACTTTCCATCTTTGCGCAATTGCATGGCGCCCCATGTTGAGCCAAACCAGAGCGTACCATCAACATTGCTGATAGTGGTCAAATCGGGCCAGGGCATTTTTGTATGAATAGTGCCGGTTTGTTTTTTTGTTTTTGCATCAATTTCAAAATAACCGTCAGTTGTGCCTACGAACAGTTTTTCATTGGCGGGTTCAATACAGGTAAGATTATTTCCGCTGACTACTTTCGTCAGCGTTTTATTTGCGGGAGAAAAATTGCTAATGGATTCATTGCCCAGGATCCAGAAGATATTATTTGCTGTGTCAAACCTGATGTCTTTTATCGCTTCGCCTGGAAGATTACCTGCCCATAAATTTTTAGAATCTTTCAGTAGCGCCAGGTTTTTACCATCCGAAATAAGAAAAGTAAAATCTTTACCCCCGGCAAAAATTTTGGCGCCGGGCATGGCATGCTTTGAGAATAACTTTGCTGCCCAGGAATTGCTTAATAAC
The DNA here is from genome assembly GCA_023391315.1 of Bacteroidota bacterium. Taxonomy (GTDB): domain Bacteria; phylum Bacteroidota; class Bacteroidia; order Chitinophagales; family Chitinophagaceae; genus Parafilimonas. The sequence continues at coordinate 10,475 of JAEWBD010000380.1, forward strand.
GCCTGCGTATCTATGTAAACCAACTGGTTTTGGTAAGTTCCGATGCCTGCGATTTTTTTATCAGAAGTTTGCTTGTCCTGTTCATCAGTTACAAGTGTTCCGGGAAAAAGTAACTGGCCGGCGCGTGTACGCAGCAATCCCTTCGACGATAGTACCTGTATATAGCCGTTTCTGTCTGAAACAACTTTCAGCAATTTTGCATCGTTATCTGTATTCAGGAATTTGATGCTATAGTCTTGCAAAAAAGTATTATCAGCGTATTGCGTAGCCTGGCTTTTTGATAAAAATGATGTTAGAATAAAAGGAATGAAAAGAAAAATAGCCTGTTGATTTTTTCGATACATCATTACTGATTTAGTTTAATTTTTTAATGCCGGGCGTTCAGGGCTTAATACCTTGTTTTCAGCTTTTAAACCTGGTTGATTATTTCAGGTAATACCAGGCAGTGGCTTTTTAATTGAGAATTATAATGCGCTGCGAAAAAGGTTGTTTAATATAATTAAACCCGTCTGCTGAGCACACCCGAATAAAGGGAAGCTGCTTATCTTTTTTAAATTCCCTGCGGTTTTGAATAAAGCAAGCCAAAAAAGCTTACAGCGCTACCGGAGGCAGCGGCTTTAAGAATATATTTTTAGCATAATGATTATAGAATAAGCAATGCGGATTGCGTTAAGAAAACGATTCGCATTGCTTGTTTAATAATACTATTGCAGCAGCCACATTTTTGAATATTGATCGTCAACCTGGGGCGATAAACCGGCAACGCCTTCATTATATGCATCTACGTTTTGCCCTAATTCATTTGCGGGATAACGGTAACGCAAAGGAAACTCGTAACCGCTTAAATAGCCGTTTTTAAATATATCAGGTAGTTTGGTGCGCCTGATATCAAGATAAGTTTCCGCAGATACAAAAAATAACCCAAGCCATTTTTGATCGGCAATTTTGGCGAGTTTGCCAGCCTGGTCTGCCGGCAACGCAATACTTGGCTGAGCCAGGTAAGTATTTATATCTGCTTCTGATATTCCCCAACGCTCCATGGAAAAGCGAATTCCGTTGCGATAATAAGTATCTGCACTTCCTGTTATCATGCCTTTTGCAACCGCTTCTGCCAGGATAAACTGCAACTCATCGCTGTTCATTATCATGGCTTTTAACAGGGGGTGGCTGTTTTGCCTGAACAACTGGGAGAATTTAGATACTTTAAAATTACCATACGCGCCGCCGAGAGCAGTGTTCCAGTGGGCGTTGCCATTTTTCCAGTCTCCCGGCATACCGGCAACAAAACCCACATATAGTTTGTTGGAATCCAGCAAAATATCTGGTGTTAAGTATTGCGCCATTTCAGGATTGGAACGGTCTATCAGCTCCCAGGTGGAAGTATAGGTAAAACCATTGGGGTCGGTTGTATTAACCGTAACGCCGTTAAGTGCAGGATTACTTGTCCATGGATTTTCAACTGGCGCAATCCAAACTTTTAACCGGGGGTCGTTTAATTCCGTTAATTTATCTACAAGTGTTTTGCAAGGCCTTCTCCTGTCAAACTCAGTACCGCCATTATCATTTAAAGTGCCGCCCTGCCAGGAGTTTTCCGCAGTTGTGCCAATATAGGAAATAGATACATTATCATCTGCAGTAGTAAAAACAGGCGTAGCGGAAGCATTTTGTATAATGGCTGCAATTTGCTGCCCTGCATCGGGTATTTTATTGGAAGCCCGCATTAATAAGCGGATCTTAAGTGAATTGGCAAATTCCTGCCATTGCAATTTATTTCCCTTAAACACAAGGTCATAAGTGGAGGAAATAGCCTCAGTACCATTCGCTATCATGGTATTGGCATCATCAAGCTCTTTGAGCAGGCCTGTATAAATATCTGCCTGTTTATCATATTTTGGATATAAAATCCCTTCCCGCGCTTTAAGCGCCTGTGAGTAGTAAACGTCGCCATAATAGTCAGTCATAAAAGAAAACAACAGCACCCTGAATGTGGTAAAAATCCCTTTATGCACCATCGATCCCCGTTTGTCTGCCAGCCCGATGGCCCCGTCAACCAGCTTCAGGATATTCATAGCAGCATACATATCATCCAATGGCTGTTTAAAGCCGGAGTAGTAGTTGTCGCTGCCCTGGTAATTTCTTTCAATATATTGAACAGCGCCGGGGAGCCTGCTGGCCTCATAGCCCATATTCTGGTAAAAAAGAGCAGTTTGTTTAATTACAGATGACAGGAGATAAGCATCATTAACATCTTCCACAGCATCTAATTGTTGCAGGCTGTCGGAAGTTCTCAATGCATCTTTACTGCAGGAAGCAACTGAAGCCATTAAAACAATTGCAAGAACTTTTATTGAAAATGATTTCATAATGTAATTTTTATGATTAACACCGCAGATTAAAAATTAACGCCGAGTTTTATTCCATAAGAGCGGATACTTGGCAATGTAGCACGAAGAATTCCCTGGTTAGTGCCCACCCCGCTAAATGCCGATTCGGGGTCTTCATGCCGGCCTGACTTATTCCACTGGAAGATATTTCTTCCAATTAATGAAAGTGTTAAGTTATTCATCTTATACTTGCTGATTAATTTATCGGGCAGGGTATAAGCAATTGAAATTTCCCTTAGTTTAAAGTTCGTTGCATCATAAGTGCGGGTAGAAGAAAAATTCCAGATCACATCCCCGTAACTGTTATAGGGATATTGATAAAAAGTGTTGTTCTTATCTGCACCGTTAACAATATAATCTTCATCCTTGGCATCGGCCGGGTCGCCGGTATAATCTGGGTTAACGAATACGCCTTTTGCATAACTGGCGTCATCTACTTCGTCTGTGCGCTGCCCGTCATTGTTATTATTAATAGCCTCGTATTGGCTCGATCCTGCGGCAGGCCAGGGCAGGCCACCCAATGATGCATCACGCCCGCCTTCCCAGTAGGGATTATTGGTTCCTTTTGTGCCAAAGGTTGTTTTCACCCTTCCGTTTGATTCAAGGTATTGTTGGTTTACAGAAATATATTGCCCTCCTTTACGAAGACTGCCTACTATATTAATTGAAACCCGTTTGTATCTTAAAGTGGTATTAAGGCCCAATATAAAATCCGGGTTGAAATTGGCTAACTGCCTGCGGTCGGCATTATCGGGACTGTTTTGAAATTCACCCCCTTCTCCGTCCAATAAAGGCATGCCTTTATATTTCCCGGTTTTCACCCTTAATATGGCATTTTGTTCATAGATATTTCCGATTTCCTCGCCTTTGGCAATTTTCACAACTGTTTTTCCATCATAATTAGCGAAGATGTATCCGTTAGGGGCAAACTTGTCTGACAGCTTTGTAATGGTGGCTTTGTAATGTGTAAAGCTGGCGGAAACGTCCCAGTTCCAGTTTTTAGATCTTACAGGTGTTACCGTTAATCCCCATTCGTAACCCTTGCTTGTAACATTACCAATATTGGTTAGCAGCCCGGTATAACCTGTGCCCGGTACCAATGGAATATTATCAAGCTGGTTTTTTTGTACTTTTTTGAAATACGTAAAATCAAATTTTATACGGTTTTTAAGCATCCAGATATCTGCTCCCAGTTCTGTTGTAATAGAATGCTGGGGTTTTATATCCGGGTCCACCAGGGCTGCATTCAGCACCACCGTTTTTGCTGCGCCCCAATCACTCGTTTCAAAGGAATAGGTATCCACAGACCTTTGTTTTAATAATCCATTTCCCACATCTGCCACGGCCAGCCTGCCTTTCAAAAGATTAAAAATTTCGGGCAACTTAAATGTTTCGGAGGCGATCCAGCTAAGCGATGCTGACGGGTAGAAATAGTTGATTTTTTGCTCTGCATAAGCGCCATTAAAATCTTCCCTGCCGGTAACATCTAAAAACAACTGGTTGTTATATCCTACAGTAGCAAGCGCGTAAGCGCTAAATCCCTGGGTTATATTATACGGTGCATTGGCGCCGCTGGTAATAGACAAAGTGCCGGGTGCTGCATTGGCAAGCGTAAACAGGGCAGGGGTGCTGAGATCGCCCGCTGTTGCTTCCATGCTGGAAGTATTTGAGTAAGCATAATTGCCTCCCACAGAAGCTGATAAAGAGAATTTTTTGAAATTATTGCTATAGGTTAAAATAACGTCAGAACTTGTTTGCAGGTTAGCGTTGCTGCCCTGAACAAATTGCCCGTATTTATCGCTTCTCGATCCCCATGATTTCCTGAGTTCATAGTTCTCTTTTACATTATCCATGCCGGTGCGTAATAACAGCGAAAAAGCTTTTCCCATTTGCCAGTCTAACTGCACTTTACCAAAATAATTATCCCTTGTAAAACGGTGCAGATATTCGTAAGTGGTAAACCAGGGGTTGTCGTTTGCCACGCCTCCATCAATATCCATAATAGAGCCATTTTGCAAACTTCCCTCAAACCCTGTGAGCCAGTAATTGTGCATTTCTGAAAGTGGCTGCAGGTTATTGGGAAAATTAAAAAGCAAAGAGTTTAATACGCTGTTTGATCCTACGCTGTTTTGTTTATTTGGCGAATAAGTATGAAAATAGTTGGCGCTTACCGAAATTCTTAAATTGTTGGTTATTCTGTACTCTGTATTGAGGTTAAACGATTTTTGATTGGTTTTTGTATTCGGCATCACGCCCTCGTTCCCCATGTTGGACATTGAAAAGCGAAATGATCCTTTAGTGTAATTACCAAAAACGCTTATACTGTTGGTAATCGTGTTTCCTGTTCGAAGGTAGGCTTTCACCCGGTCTTCATTGGAGGATATTTGCGGGCCGTTTGCCCATTGCTGCGCTTTTACATCCCAGTAATCTGCTGTAAATGACCCATCGGTAGGAGGCCCCCATGTATCGGTATTATCATATTGCCATTCGTAAATCCGTTCGCCCTGCCCGTATTGCATTTGTTCAGCTATAAACAGGTAAGGCTGGTCTGCAAGCGCAGAGAGATTATATGATACCCCAAGCCCTTTTTGGCCGCCTCTTCCAGACTTTGTAGTAATCATCACTACGCCATTACCGCCCTGTGCGCCATAAAGTGCGCCTGCGCTACCTCCTTTAAGAATGGAAACAGAAGCGATGTCTTCAGGATTTAATTGAGAAAGAATATTTCCAAAATCAACCCCGTCTTTCGACGTAAATGTTTGAGTGCCTACCGGTATCCCGTCAATCACATACAGCGGTTGCGACCTGGAAGATACGTCAGCGCCGCTGCTTATTGAAGGCATTGTTGTAGTGCCACGAATATTTACCATTACGGAGGAAGTAGGGTCGCTGCTAAGGTTAGTAAGGTTTACACCGCTTACCTTGCCATCCAGGGATTTCAGCACATTTGGATTAGCTGCTTTAACCAGGTCTTCGGAATTAATATCGCTCACCGAATAGCCTAACGATCTTTTCTGCCTTGAAATGCCAAGGGCGGTTACTACTACATCATCTAAAGAAGAAACTTCAGGGCTTAATGTAATGTCAAGATGCAGTTGGTCGCCCACCTTTACGGTAAAAGGTTTATATCCTACATAGCTAAACCTTAATTCAGCAGAAGGCGGTACCGATATTGAGAAGTTTCCTAAATTATCTGTGCTTACGCCTGACGTTTGCCCCACTACAGATACCGATACGCCTTCTAAAGGGTTACCTTTTTCGTCTTTTACCGTTCCGGTTATTCTCACATCATTTACCTCCAATTTCGTTTTCTTTTCTGCAGGCGGTCTCATGGTTTTGCCGGTCTTAAACCTGTAATTCCCCGGGTCACTATAAGAAAAACCTTCCAGGGGAATATAAATAAGCGCAACCGTGATAAGGAGGGAAATACATCTTAACTTAAACAGGATGCGGTCATCTTTAAAAAATTGATGCAAAGGGAAAGATTTCATCGTTAAGCATTTTTAGTTTGTAGAATTTTTAATTAACAGAGAGCTAATAAAACAGCGTTGGTAATTTCGGCAATTGTTTAAATCAAAATAAAAGCTAAGGCTCTAAATCCCAAACGAAAATAGATTATATGCATGTTAACTTTATATTGATTGTTACCAAATCATTGTACCATCTTATCATGTTAATTGTGGGTGAAATTCAGCCGCCCGTCCCGGGCTTAACATGTACTGCATAACCGGTTTTGAAAGCTTGGGGTTATACTGCTTTAATTCACATTAAACTGTTTGATGAATTCAACGGCACTATCAAAAGAAATTGGCAGCTAAAGACGGGCAGTCGCATATAATTTATAACATATTTATTAAACCCATAAGCATGTTTAAAATTATTTTAAGATAGCTGCGGCATCATGCAAGGCATATTTTTTTCTGTCATTAATAGTTTACGGCCGCCCTTATCTTTTTATAATAGTTATGGAGAAGGTGGTTGATAGTGCGCTATATTTATTAAAAGGCTAATTTGCGATGATATAAATACATTGACGGCGTTTGGCACATACTGACATAAATATCTGGCAATCGTTCTTAAGTGGTGATAAATTTTCATTTGAAGAATTAATGAAAACTTATTACGAAGTTCTTTTCAACTATGGTTCAAAGTACGCAGGAGATAAAGAGCTTATAAAGGATTGTATTCAGGAATTATTCATTGGCCTATGGACCAGGCGGCATAATCTTAGCCAGAATGTAAATCCTAAAGCATACCTTATAGCCTCTTTCAGAAGATCCTTACACAGAAAGATACAATCTGAAAAGAAAATATTGCAGGCAGGCGAAGTACCCGGCAACTTTGATTTCGAATTATCAATTGAAGAAAGAATAATTTACAACGAAAACGATAAGCTACTGGCCTATAAATTAAAAGAATTAATTGAAGCCCTGCCCGAGCGGCAAAAAGAAGTAATATACCTTAAATTTTTTGTGGGATTGAACCGTGATGAAATTGCCGAAATTATGGGTAACAAGCCACAAACTGTTTCCAATCTTTTACAAATAGCTTTTAAAACACTAAGGATAGAATTGAAAGATATGTCCGTTGTTAAGATTGCACTAATGATTACAGCCTTTTGTTTTAAATAGCTGTATTATCGGTTTATCCATACCGGCGCCAGCCAGGCAACAGGTTTTTTAGCATCGGCATTTTTTGCATCGCCACCGCCGGCATTCCAAACCCGTAGAAAATAATATGTCGATCCTTCATCTGGCAGGCTTACATTCCAGGAAACCGTATATTCTCCTTTGATAGTATAGGTTTTGACTATTTTGCCGCTGTTTGTAATAATATCAAGTTTTGTAATTTTATCTGAAGCATCATTTATATCGGGATCGTTAATATTGATTTTAAAACGATAGGTTTTTGCAGAAGGAATTGTAGAGCCCATAATATTATCATTAACCGTATAACTGCATTGGATATTTTTTTCAAGCGATGCATATGTTCGCCTGTTTTTCATTGCATCAAGAATGGCCGCTTTCGTTTTATTCTCTGCCAGCACAAATGTTCTCGAAGTATGATTTGCTATGCCGGTTAAACCATGATTATCATTACCGCAAACAGGCGAGACTTTCCATCCTTTATCCAAAGCATTTATGAAACCTTCATAATGAATTTTATTATTTGAATTGATTACTTCCAACATGGTAATAATATTGGTTATGGAATCGTCCCGGTATGCCCAGTTGTTATATTGTTCAGGCCCGGGATGATTAAAGCTTGCTACCACCGGACCTTCTCCGTTTGGTTTTACAGTTTTAAGCCAATTATATAAATATTTAAGATCAATACCTGGTTTTAATGCATTAAGGTATGTTGCTGTATTGATAACATTGATATGCCCCTGGCCGTTGGGTCCATCATTTTCCGAATGCTCATAGCCTCTTATGGCAACGAAATCTTTGTTGGTAGCAGCTTCAGCGCTTTTCGCGGTACTTATCCATGCTTTATTTAAACTATCCGGTGGATTAAAAATATATTCCTGTGAATGATCTGTTGTTACATAAAAATCATAACTGTTTTCTTTCGCCACTTTATAATGTACAGCAGGATCTCCCTGGTATTTTTGCCAGCCGGCTTTTAATGAAAGGCCAGGGGCCGGGTATTGGCTCGATTTTATAATGATAATAGCAGGGCATGCCTCAATTTTTACGTAGCCAGCCTTCCATGTGTCTATAGCATCATCGGTGCTGTCTTTATCAAAAACTGCAATTCCTTTACAATTGTTTTTTTCTATCTGTTCACCATGAGACCATGTATAACTTGTGTGTGCATGTGTGTTGCCTGTATATATATTGTATTTACCTGCAATCTTATTGGTTTGCGCATTAAGCATTTTGGCAAGCAAGAAAAAGCAAAACAAAAAAGCGTACCTGTATTTTTCTGTAATCGTCATGCGTTCGGTTTTTATCATTTATCAAGAGACGCAGAATAAATTTTGATACCATCTGTTATTGCCTTAAAAAAATTTTCTTTTTATAGTATCCGGAAACTGCTTTTGTCTCTTAATACTTGACGGTTGTTTTATGCTGTAAGCATGCTTATGGTTAAGCATTGCATTGGATCAGGATACAAAACTTGTTCAGAACCCGGGATATTAAAATTTAATTGAATGAAGATGAAGTTCAGATTATTAATTATGCTTGTTTTCTGTTTATCCTGTTTTCAGAAAACAAGCAACGCCCAAACAAAACCAAACATCATTGTAATAGTAGCAGATGATCTTGGTTATGGCAGCCTTGGCTGTTATGGACAGCAAATGATACATACGCCAAACATTGATGCGCTTGCTGCCGGTGGTATTAAACTTACAGATTACTATTCCGGCTCAAGTGTGTGTGCACCATCAAGGGAAGCAATGCTTACAGGCATGCATACCGGCCACACGTTTATACGTGGTAATTTTCTTACGGATGAAAAAGAAGATCCGGCCATGCCCTCTGATAAAACAACGCTTGCAGAGCTGTTAAAACAAAATGGTTATGAAACAGCGTTGTTTGGCAAATGGGGGTTAGGTAGCGAAGGCCATGGCCCGGAAACGCAGGGATTTGATAGTTCATTCTGTTATCTTGATCAGATAAAAGCACATAATTATTACCCACCTTTTTTATATGAGAACGGCAAGAAGATAAAGATAAAAGCTAATGCCAATGATGGCCGTGGTGAATATAGCCATCATCTTTTTGCCGCAAAAACTTTGACATATATCAGCAACAGGAAAAAAGATCAGCCGTTCTTTTTATTCCTGCCTTATACGCTTCCGCATGGGGAATATACCTTACCTGCAGCCGCGCCCTACTCTTCCAAAGACTGGAAAGAGCTATTTAAAGTATATGCCACCATGATATCATTGCTCGACAGTGATGTAGGCAGAATTGTACAGGCTTTAAAAGATAAGGGCTTATTTGAAAACACGCTTATCATCTTTACAAGTGATAACGGCGCCAACCTTGCCTTCGCAAAATTCTTTAATGGCAACGGGCCTTACAACGGCGCCAAATTCGGGTTAAATGAAGGTGGCATACGTGTTCCGTTTATTGCGCATTGGAATGGAAAAATAAAGCCTGCCCGGCAATCAAATCATGTGTGCGCATCCTGGGATATCCTGCCAACAATATGTGATGCAGCCGGAATACAAAAGCCTTCAAAAATTGATGGGGTTTCTTTTCTTCCTTCACTCTTAAATCAAAAACAAACAGCGCATGAATATTTATATTGGGAATATTACAACTATAATTATAACTGGGATAAGCCGGAAAACAATTTGCCAAGAAATTATCTTGATAGCCGGGCTGTAAGAATTGGCAAATGGAAAGGCCTGCAGCAAAATATGTATAAAGATAAAAATGCGGCCATTGAGTTATATGATCTTTCAAATGATCCCGGGGAAAAGATAAACCTCGCCGGAAAAAATCCTGAAATTGTAAAACAGGTGCAGCAGGTTTTTAAAGAAGCTTCGCTTCCCGATCCTCCTTTTTTTCCATACACCAAATAATTATCGAATAAATAAATCATAATGAAAAATATATTATTTACTGTAAAATTTTTGTATGCTTTTGCATCATTATTCCTGCTTTGTTTTTCCCTTCGAAGTGAAGCCCAGATGCATGTTATTGACGTAAAGAGTTCTGATGAACTAAAAGATTTTTTTAAGTATTCAGAAGACAGAATTTCATTTATAAGTTCACACAGGGGCGGCCCATTAAAGGATTATCCTGAAAACTGCATTAAAACATTTAATAATACTTTGCAACATACATGGTCGCTCATAGAAATGGATCCGCATTATACCAAAGACAGTGCTTTGGTTGTAATGCACGATCCAACGCTTGACAGAACTTCAAACGGGCATGGTAAAATAGTAGATCATACGCTGAATGAATTAATGCAGCTGCGTTTAAAAGATACGGAAGGTAAACTTACCAATGAAAGAATGCCAACATTTGATGAAGTGCTTGAATGGGCAAAAGGTAAAACGATGCTGATGATTGATGCGAAAGAAGTGCCAATAGAAGTGCGTGTTAAGAAAGTAAAAGAGCATCATGCTGAAAACAATGCAATGGTAATGGCCTATACGCTGGATGATGCAAAAAAATGTTACGCGCTTGATAAAAATATTATGATGGAAGCCGTATTTATTCATGATAAAAAAACGGTGGATGAATTTGATAAATCAGGCGTGCCATGGGAAAATGTTGTTGTATTTGTAACGCATACAGAACCAAAAGAAGCAGATATATTTGAGTACATTCACGCCAAAGGGGCAATGTGTATAAGAGGCAGCTCAAGAACGATTGATAAAGGTTTTACAAAAGGTATAACAAAAGACACGGCTACCTTGTATGAAAAATACAGGCAGCTAATTAAAAGCGGCGCCGACATAATTGAAGCAGACCTTGGTATTGAAGCCGGGGCCGGTATACAACCTTTGCAAAAAATGACCGGCAGCAAAAAGAAATATTTTAAAATAGTAAAATGAATCATCACGTTATAAGGATTATTCTAATCAAACTGGTTGTATTTGTTATTGCAGGTGCCGGAAATATTGTATTTGCAGGTAATAATTATAAGACCATTTGTAACGATTCATTGCCACATCAAATATTAATAACGGATCAAAACCTTAACCGCTTACTTATAGTTGATGCTAATAAAAGGCAAACAACCTGGGAATGGCTTCCGGCAAGAGACGGAATTGATTCAGCTAATGTGGAATGGTTTCATGCCATCAGCGAAGTAAAACCTGTTTTCAATTCAAAATATATATTGACTGTAGCTTCCGGTGGCGGCATGGCCCTTATACGCATTACCGATAAAAAGGTTTTGTTTTATGCTTATGCCGGTGGCAATACGCATTCTGCTGCTATGCTCCCTGATGGTAATATTGTTACAGCATCCAGCACCGGTAATTATTTAATGGTGTTTCATACGGATACATTGAGCTTTCCAAATAATGTCTATTCAAAAAAAATATACCTGCCTTTTGCACACAATACTGTGTGGGATAAAAAGCGGCAGGTGTTATGGAGCGCGGGAAAAAATAAAATATATAAATACAGTTATAATTTTAATTGCCAGTATCCTGATTTGATTTTATTGGATTCAATAAAAATTGATGGCGATGATGCGCATGATCTTTATCCTGATTATGGTAAAGATTCTTTATGGGTCACAACCCCAGAACATGTTTTTAAATTCAGCCCGGCAGATAATAAAATAGTTGCAGTTAACGATGTGAATACGGTAAATATAAAATCTGTTTCATCCGGCCCCGAAGGATATAAAACTATTATGATGAAGCCGAAAGAAAAATGGTGGACGGATGAAGTGAATGATGCTGATGGTAGTATAATTTATCAGCAGGATAGTCTTAAAATATATAAGGCAAGATGGCTGTTAAATAATGATTTTTCTGAAAGGGAAAATGAAGAATTTACGCCTTGCCGGTAGTTTGTTCTTAGATAAAAAATAAATTATAATAGTATCAACGTTCAAAAAAGTGCTCTTACTAATTAAACTGATTAAAGATGATTTCAAAGCCAGCGTTATTTAGCTTATTTTTTTTTCTGAGTAACGGCCTACATGCCCAGTCAACACCGGCGAAGCCCAATATTATTTTAATTTATACAGACGATCTTGGTTATGGAGATATAAGTGCTTACGGCGCAACCAAAGTGCATACACCCAATATTGATAAACTGGCCGGCGAAGGATTAAGTTTTACCAACGCGCATGCATCTTCGTCAACCTGTACGCCCTCACGCTATTCATTGCTTACAGGCAAATATGCATGGCGGCAGCAAGGCACCGGGATAGCGCCGGGCGACGCGGCGCTCATCATCCCAACAAATATTACAACCCTGCCCGGTATGTTGCAAAAAGCCGGATATAAAACTGCTGCTGTTGGTAAATGGCATCTTGGCTTGGGGCCTGCCGGCGGCCCGGATTGGAACGGCGATATAAAACCCGGGCCTTTGGAAATAGGTTTCAATTATTGCTTTATTATGCCTGCAACCGGCGATCGTGTTCCATGTGTTTATCTCGAAAATCATCGTATTGTAAATCTTGATCCTGCTGATCCTATACAGGTAAATTATAAAGAAAAGGTTGGCAATGATCCTACCGGGAAAGAAAATCCTGGGTTGTTAAAAATGAAGCCTTCTCACGGGCATGATAATACAATTGTAAATGGTGTTAGCCGTATTGGCTGGATGAGTGGCGGCAATAAAGCAAGATGGGTAGATGAAAAAATCAGTTCTGTGTTAACCGGTAAAGCCGTTGATTTTATTAATCAGAATAAAAACAATCCTTTCTTTTTGTATTTCGCAACACATAACATACATGTGCCGCGTATGCCCGATTCTGCATTTGTTGGTAAGAGCGGTTTGGGTGCAAGAGGCGATGCCATTCTTGAGCTGGACTGGATTGTTGGGCGCATTACATATACACTCGACAGCCTGGGCATTGCCGATAATACGTTGTTGATTTTTTCGAGTGATAACGGGCCGGTTATTGATGATGGTTATATGGACGAAGCGGTAGCAAAATTAAACGGGCATACACCAGGCGGGCCATTAAGAGGAGGTAAGTACAGCGCTTTTGATGCCGGCACAAGAATACCTTTTATTATACGCTGGCCGGGCAAAATTGATGCCGGAAAAAAATCGGATGCATTGATAAGCCAGCTTGATTTATATGCATCATTTGCAAAACTTACAGGAACAAAAGTCAGTAATAATAATGCGCCGGACAGTTTTGATGAGCTTAATGTGCTTTTAGGCAAGTCTTCAAAAAACAGGCAATATGTTATTGAACATGCAGTGAACGGAACGCTTTCAATAATAAAAGATAACTGGAAATATATTGAACCGCATGCAGGTGATGCGTTAATGAAAAATACAAATATTGAAAGCGGCTTTAGCCTTCAGCCGCAGTTGTATGATCTCTCAAAAGACATTAAAGAGCAAACAAATCTCGCAGAAAAATATCCTGCGAAGGCCAAAGAATTAGCCGCCTTGCTTGAATCTGTAAAGAAGGAACCGTAATAATTTATCGCAATAAGGAAAAATTTTTCTGATCAGATGGTATCTGTGTAGTTTTTTTGTCTCTACATCAATAACCACCATTATGAACAAAAATGATTTTCAGGAATATTCAGATCTTAACGATCTTATATGGAGCGGTGACTTTAGAAACTGGGTGTTAAGGCCTGATGCGGTTTCTGATGCATTTTGGCATGAATGGTTAAGCAAAAATCCAGATAAAAAACAGTTAACGGATTCTGCAAAAAATATAATTCTTTCATTAAAAGCGAAAGAGCCGGGATTAACAGCAGAGGAAATGAGGATGGCCATACATAAAATTATGAATGAAAGCTATGCGACTAAACAAGCCGTGGTGAGAAAGCTTATGCCTCAAAAATATTGGTATGGCATTGCTGCTTCTATAATTTTTCTGCTGGTTACAAGCTTGTTTTTTCTGTTTAGAAATCCGCAATCAAACAACAATCTTTTATCAAAACAAAAAATTGTGCAGGATAGTGTGCTGGTGGCAGAAAATAATACAGGTAAGCCCAAAACAATTGTGTTGGAAGATGGCACTAAAATAACACTGGAAGATAATTCTTTCATACGCTGCCCGGCCAGTTTTAAAGGTTTGCTCATGAGGCGTGTTTATTTAACAGGCGATGCTTTTTTTGAAGTAGCGCATGATGAATCCAAACCCTTTTTGGTATATGCAGGCGGGCTTATAACAAGAGTGCTGGGTACAAAATTTTTTATACACTCACTCGATAAAAATAAACAGGTTAGTGTAGAGGTAATGTCGGGTGTAGTGGCTGTTTATCGGGAAAAAGTGAAAGACTCTGTCAGCGCTGATAACAAAAAAGAATATTCGCTTGTATTAACACAAAATCAAAAAGCAAACTATTCAGAAGCAGATGAAAAGCTGGTGGCTACACTTGTTAATAACCCTGTAGAAATAGCGCCTAACACAACAAACCTGAATTTTCAAAATACATCGGTAGATAAAATATTTGATACTATAAGTGCTGCTTATGGTATTGATATAGTTTTTGATAAAGCTTTATTTGCCAAACGAACTTTTACAGCTGAGTTAGCTAAAGAATCATTGTATGAAAAGATGGATATTATAACCAAAGCATTGAATGCCCGTTATGAAATTAAAGATGGAAAAATCTTTGTTTATGCGGAATCTCAATAAAATTACTGATAGCTTTTAAAACAAATTTTCTCTAAAGATTGCTTTGTACAAATGCTGCGGATTATGTAGTGAACCGCAGGCAATAAACTATTGTTTAAGCTGCAATAATCTTTTAATGTAACCAGAAAATAAACTCACTATTACTATATCATTAAATGTAAATAGTTAACTATAAACAACTGTATTTACGAACTAAACTTGCCGGATATGAAATTGATTAAACCTATTTTGCTGGTGGCATTTACTATAATGCTTGGCACGCAAACCATGCTCGCACAAAACGTTTTAAACAAAAAAATATCGCTTGAAACAAGCAACGAAAACATTACCCAAATCCTTAGTCTTATTGAAAAAGAAGCGAATGTAAGGTTTGCTTACAGTGCCGAAAATTTTGGAACAGATAAACTGTATTGCAACTATAAAGTGCAACCGCTTTCCAATATTCTTACCCAGGTATTGGAGAAAGATAATATTGCTTACAAGGTGCAGGGCAATCTTATTGTTTTGTACAAAAAAGAGGCTGCCAATAAAAGAACGGATACCATTATAACCGGCAAAGTGCTGAGTACTTCCAACGAAGCATTAAGCAGTGTAAGCGTAACTGTAAAAGGCGGCCAAAGCGGAACATCTACAGATGAAACCGGCAATTATGCTATATCAGTTCCCGGTCATAATGCTGTACTTGTTTTTTCTCATGTAGGATATAATTCAGAAGAAGTAGCCATAAACGGGAGAGACGTTGTAAATATTTCCCTCACACCTTCATCCTCTTCCCTTGAAGATGTTGTAGTAGTAGGATATGGCACACAAAAGAAAGCCGTGGTAACCGGCGCCATTTCGAGTGTAAAAGCATCCGATCTCGAAAACCAGCAAATAGGCAGGATTGAGCAGGCGCTGCAGGGCCGGGCATCAGGATTAACCATTGCATCAAGCTCGGGCGCACCAGGCTCTGCTGCAACGGTGCGGATAAGAGGTACCACTTCATTGAATGATGGCGCCAACGAGCCTTTGTATGTTGTAGATGGCGTTGTAGTTACAAGCGGCGGTATTGATTACCTGAACCCATCTGATATTGAATCTATAGAAGTTTTAAAAGATGCGGCTTCTGCGGCCATATATGGCGCCCGTTCTGCTGCCGGTGTAATTTTGGTTACCACCAAAAAAGGAAAATCAGGTGCCCTGCGTATTTTATATAACGGTTATTACGGCGTTCAGTCTCCTGCAAAAAAACTTAACCTGCTTAATGCATCGGAGTATGCTTTTTACAGGAACGAACAGGCTGTAAATGATGGTGGAACCGCAGTATTCGAAAACCCTGAATCTTTTGGCAAAGGCACCGACTGGCAGGACCAGGTATTTAATAATCATGCCGCTATTCAAAATCATAATGTAAGCTTAAGCGGTGGTGGCGACCGTTATACTTTTTATTCATCCTTTGGATACTTTGGACAGGATGGTATTGTGGCTCCGCAGATATCTGATTACAACAGGTATAATTTCAGAATAAACAGTTCTTATAATGTAACACGATGGCTCACGTTTGGAGAAACGTTGGGTTATTCCCACATCGATACAAAAAGCAATGTGGCCGGCAATACGGATTTTGGCGGGCCGCTGAGCTCTGCCATTATGATGGACCCTATAACAAAAGTGGTAATTACTGATCCCGCTGAGGCAGGCGAAGTGCCTTATTCAACGCAGCCTGTGGTAAGGGATGGTAATGGCAACCCGTATGGCATATCCAGCTATGTGGTGCAGCAGGTTACCAATCCCCTGGCTTATACCAAAATAAATGAAGGCAACAATAACTGGTCTGATGATTTTGTCGGCAACGTTTTCCTGGAAGCCCAGCCTGTAAAAGGTTTAAGATTACGTTCAACTGTTGGCGCCACACTTAGCTATGGCGGCAGCGAAAGGTTTACCCCAATCTATTATCTCAATTCAAACCAGTTCGCTACCAATACTGCGTTTGGACGCACCATGAACAGGTCGTTAAATTATAATCTTGAAAACACCGTTTCTTATGGCAGAGAATTGAACAAACACGATTTCACCATACTGGTGGGCCAGGGTACATATCTTGACAACAACAGCCGCGGAACCAGCGTTACCTACTACAACATTCCCGCTTCTACATTTAAAGAAGCTTCGCTGAATTATGATGTATCAACAACCGATATTTCAGCCAGTGGCTTTGAAGGCATTCATCATACAGTTAGTTCATTGTTCAGCAGGTTAACTTACGACTACGATGGTAAATATCTTTTCACCGGTATTATAAGAAGAGATGGTTCTTCGCGTTTTGGTCCTAATAACCGGTATGGTTATTTTCCATCTGCTTCTGCCGGCTGGGTTTTGTCAAGAGAGAATTTCTGGGGCGATAATAACTTCATCAACTTCCTGAAATTGCGGGCCTCTTATGGTGTTACCGGTAATGATGTACTGGGTAATTTCCGTTATCTCTCCACTGTAGGCGGTGGAAGAAATTACAGCTTTGGCATTGATAACTATTTAATAGGATACAGCCCTGATGCACCCGCCAATCCGGATCTTAAATGGGAACAAACAAGCCAGTTAAATTTTGGGTTTGATGCGGTGCTTTTTCAAAACTGGTCTTTAACTTTTGATTGGTATAATAAAAAAACATCAGGCATATTACAGGTATTGCAATATCCTGCTTATGTGGGTGCTACAGGCTCTTCCTATGGTAATGTGGCTGATATGGAAAACCGCGGTATGGAACTGGAACTTGGGTACCGGAAAAAGATCGGCAATGTATCATTGAATGTGAGGGGCAATGTTTCAAAACTAAAGAATGAAGTAACCAACCTGGGACAGGAGAAACTTTTTCTCGAAGGCGGTGCAACCCTGCAAAGCAGTACGTATGCACTTACCCGCACAGCCGTAGGGCAATCCATCGGCGCTTTTTATGGTTTTAAAACCGATGGTATTTTCCAGAGCCAAAAAGAAATTGACAGTTATACCGGCCCCGGTGGTAATCTTATTCAACCCAATGCTTTGCCGGGAGATTTCAAATGGATTGATTTAGATAATGATGGTGTTATTACGGAAGCCGACCGCACTTTTATAGGCGATCCTATTCCGGATTGGTCGTATGGTATTACCGTGAATGTTGCATGGAAACAATTTGATATTGTGGTGTTTGGACAAGGCGTTTCCGGAAATGATATATTCCAGGGGGTAAGACGGCTTGATATCCCCACTTCCAACTGGCAAACGAGCGTGGAAGGCCGCTGGCATGGAGAAGGCACTTCCAACAATTATCCGCGTTTAACAATTAAAGACCCCAATAAAAACTATGCTAATCCTTCTGATTACCGCTTGCAGAAAGGCGATTATTTCCGGATAAAAACCATGCAGGTTGGATACAATTTCCCGGTATCTGTGTTAAACAAAGCAAAGCTGAAAACAGTAAGGGTTTACATAAGCAGCAACAACCTTATAACCTTTACCAAATACACAGGCTTTGATCCTGAAATTGGCGGCAGCAGTTATGGAATTGACAGGGCTATTTATCCACAGGCAAGGTCATTTCTCATCGGTTTAAACTTTGGTTTCTAAACATCAAAAAGCTTACAATGAAAACAACTAATATACATACTATAGCGCTGGTTTTATCGATCTCAATACTTACGGGTTCCTGCAGTAAAGATTTGCTGGATGTAGATCCCGAAGGCACACAGGTAGAAACCAATTATTATAAAAACCCACAGGAAGCATTTAATGGTTTGGTGGCAGCGTACGACCCTATTGGATGGGAAAGCGATGCAGGAAGTTCTTATGCCAATTTTCCAACACTCGTGGCTGCATCTGATGAATGTTATGGCGGTGGTGGCAGCGCTTCTGATGTTCCGTTTCTAAATACAATGGACAGTTATTCTATAGATGCTGCCAACGGCCCGCAGCTTGGTTTTTGGGATAAAAATTTTACCGGCATTTCAAGGGTTAATACTATTATTTCAAAGTTAGAAGCAGGCGTCCCCGGTTTGAGTGATGAACTGAAAAACAGGTATATCGCTGAAAGCAGGTTTTTAAGAGCGCATTATTATTTTGACCTTGCAAGATTATTTAAAAATGTTCCGCTTTTTACGGAACCGCTTGCTGCTGATGAAATATATAATGTTACTCAGGCAAGCGTGGAAGATGTATATGCGCAGATTGAACAAGACCTTAAAGACGCAATTGCGGCAGCCGAATTGCCGGATATAGTTGACAGAATAACGGAAGGCGGCAGGGCAACCAAAGGCGCAGCGCATGCTTTACTGGGCAAGGTATATTTATATGAAAAGAAATGGCCCGAAGCTGCAAGTGAATTAGCCATAGTAAACGGTACGCCGGGGCAGGCAAATGCTGCTTATGGTTATCAGTTACTTTCAAATTATGCAGATATTTTTAAGGTGAATAATAAGTTCAGCAGCGAGGCTGTATTTGAAATATCACATACAACATTGGGCGGCACTACATGGGGTGATGTTTCCATTGCGGAAGGAATGATAGCCTGCCAGATGGTTGGCCCAAGAAGTTATAACGGCCCAACTTATTATTCGGGCTGGGGCGGCTGCCCTATATCAGATAAGCTGTTTAACGATATGCATGGCGACCCGAGATATTCAACTACCATAAGCGATATTGATAGTCTTGTGCAATTAGGTGAAGCCACTTATGTGCCGGGTTATCAGAATACCGGGCATTTTGTAAAAAAGTTTGCACCACTTATAGAATTTAAGAGTACCGGCGCGGGAGCGGCGCCTTTAAACTATCCGCAGAATTATATTGAAATTCGGTTGGCAGATACTTACTTAATGGAAGCTGAAGCTTTGGTAAATGCAGGCGGCGATTTAACAAGGGCTGCTGCTTTATTGAATGCGGTGCGTGCACGTGTAGGGCTTGAGCCCGTTGCTGCAACAATGGAAAATATTTACAATGAACGTTATCTTGAACTGGCAACAGAAGGTCATCGCTGGTACGATCTTATAAGGACCGGGAAGGCAGAAGCGGTATTGAGGCCATTGGGTTTTAAAACCGGCAAGAATGAATTATTACCTATACCGTTACCCGAACTGAACAATACGAAGCTTGTGCAAAACCCGGGTTATTGAGTGATTAATACATTATGTTTTTTATATTGCTTACTTCATGATTAAAACAAAAAGCTTGTCAAAGAAAATTACAAGAAGGGAATGGGGCAAACTGTCATTAAGCGGTGTTGCCGGGTTAATGATTGCACCGGCTTTTGCAAATGCAACCATTCAAAAGCCCTTTGCCGGCAATGTTATTATCGGCGTTCAAACTTATAGTTTCAGGGACCGGGATTTAGATGCTGCTATTAAAGCCATGCATGAATTGGGTTTGAAAAGCTGCGAGTTGTGGCAGGGCCATGTTCAGCCGCGGGAATTTATGTGGAAGCGGGATGCAACACCCGATGAACGCAGGCAGGCTGCAGAAGGTTTAAAGCAATGGTATGCCGGCCTTACAATGGATAAGATAGAAATTATCCGCAAAAAAATAAATGATGCAGGCATAACAATACAGGCATATAATCCATCCTTCAATAAAAATAATTCTGATGAAATGTTTGAGCAGAATTTTAAAATTGCACAGGCATTAGGTACTGATACCATCACTACATCCACTACAGTAGATCAGATGCCGCGTATTGATCCGCTTGCTCAGCAATACAAGATAAAAGTTGGCATGCACAACCATGCGCATGTAGAAGATGCGAACCAGTTTGCCACACCTGATAGTTTTATGCGTGGTATGAAAGGGCTGTCAGATTTTATCCGTATCAACCTGGATATTGGTCATTTTACGGCAGCTAATTTTGATGCTGTTGACTTTATCAAAAAATATCATGATAAAATTGTTTGCCTTCATTTAAAAGATCGTAAAAAAAACCAGGGCCCGGGTGTCCCTTTCGGCGAAGGCGATGTGCCCTTAACAGAAGTACTGCATCTTATAAGAGATAATAACTGGCCGGTTCCATGTAATATCGAATATGAATATGATGGAACAGATACAGTTGCCGAAGTAAAAAAATGTATTGATTATTGTAACAAAGCATTGAGTGCTTAAGCCATATTTAAATCATGAAAGAAAATAAGAAACCAGTTTTATCAAGAAGAAAATTCATTGCAAATACAGCGGCTTTATCTTCTTTTTTTATTGTGCCGAGATACGTGCTGGGAAAAGGTTATACAGCGCCGAGTGATATGATAACAATGGGTTTTATAGGCGCAGGCCGCCAGGCTTTTAGTTTACAAAAATCTTTTTTAAATACAGGCGAAACGAAAATTGTGGCGGCTTGCGATGTGTATAAGCAAAAGGTGGAAACTTTTGCAAAACAAACCGATGAATTTTACGCGAAGTCAGCAAATAAACAAGCGTATAAAGCCTGTGATAAATTTTACAACTTTACTGAATTGCTCAGCAGGAAAGATATTGAAGCAGTTGTAATTGCAGTTCCCGATTTCTGGCATGCGGCCATAGCAGTGCGGGCCGCCAATGCAGGAAAAGATATTTATTGCGAGAAGCCATTGTCGCTTACAGTGGCCGAAGGCCGGGCTATGGTAAATGCCGTTAACATAAACAAGCGTGTGTTTCAAACGGGCAGTATGCAACGTTCATGGTCCGAATTCAGGCAAACGGCAGAACTAATAAGAAATGGTTATTTGGGCGATATAAAATTAATACAGGTAAATGTTGGCGGCCCGCCGGTACCGTATAATCTTCCTGAAGAACAATTGCCATCAGGCCTCGACTGGAATTTATGGCTTGGGCCAAATACAGAACATGTTCATTATAATAATTTATTAGATCCGGTGCTGGGCAATCCTGCCTGGGGCAAGTGGCGTGATTACAAGGGCATGGGCGGCGGCGATATGACCGACTGGGGCGCACATATGTTTGACATTGTTCAATGGGCTTTGGACATGGATAGAAGCGGGCCCGTTGAAATAACGCCACCAGGCGTTAATGGCGCTGATGCATTAACCTATAAATATGCTAATGGCATAACCATGAAGAAAGAAGATTTCGGTAAAAACCATGCGATACGTTTTACCGGAAGCAAAGGCACACTTGATGTACAACGCAGGAAACTTGAAACAAATCCTGCAGAATTAAAAGACCGTGTTATCGGGCCAAATGAAATTCACGTGTATAACAGCCAGGATCACTATAAAGATTTTTTAAATGCCATTCGCAAGCGTACACAACCCATTGCAGATGTGGAAACAGGCCACAGAAGTTGCACGGTTTGTAATATTGGTAATATAGCATATGAAACAAAACAGTATTTGAAATGGGATCCTGTAAAGGAAAAATTTACCAATAATGATAAGGCCAATAAAATGCTTTCAAGACCAATGAAAAAAGAATGGGCTGTGTAGTAATATAAATTGAATTATTATTTGGTTGCTGGCAGAGATACCTTGTGGCAATGCCTGTCGTGTCATCTATCCGGTTTTAATTGTGACTCCCTGTACTGTATATTTTGATTGCAGCTTTTATAAAAATCATTTTTAAATTACTTAATAACAATGGGCGTAAAATATTTCTTACAAATTTCTCTTTCTTTATATTTAATCGTAACCACTGCAAGCGTATATGCACAGCAATCACAAAAACCAAATATTGTTTTTATTATTTCTGATGATCACGCTTACCAGGCCATAGGCGCTTACGGAAGTACGCTTGCATCAACACCTAATATAGACCGGATTGCTAAAGAAGGCGCAATTTTCAGAAATTCATTTGTTACAAATTCACTATGCGGGCCAAGCAGGGCAACACTTATTACAGGTAAATACAGCCATTTAAATGGTTATAAAGCAAATGAAGGAAAGTTCAATGTTAACCAGGAAGTTTTTCCAACATTTTTACAGGCTGCAGGATATCAAACGGCTTATGTGGGCAAATGGCATTTGGGCACATTGCCAAAAGGATTTAATTATTTCAACATACTTCAATCACAGGGGGCCTATTTCAATCCTGAGTTTATAAATACATTCAATGACACTATCCATTATGAAGGATATGTTTCCGATCTTATCACAAAATTTTCGCTCGATTGGTTAAATAGCCGCGATCAG
This sequence comes from Bacteroidota bacterium, assembly GCA_023391315.1. Taxonomy (GTDB): domain Bacteria; phylum Bacteroidota; class Bacteroidia; order Chitinophagales; family Chitinophagaceae; genus Parafilimonas. Next base: position 33,240 of record JAEWBD010000380.1, read on the forward strand.
TCAAAACCTTTCTGCATCATCATTGGCCATAAGGCAACGCACAGAAAC
>JAEWBD010000322.1 GCA_023391315.1 Bacteroidota bacterium
CGAGCTGTAACTCGTTGGCGCGCTCTTCTGACATTGGTACGCAGATAAGGCCGCGGCCTTCCTTGCTCATAAAGTTGATGATCTCCGGTGTTACATTGCGGGCTGCTGTTACAAAATCGCCCTCATTCTCACGGTCTTCATCATCTACCACAATTACCAGTTTGCCTTTTTTTATATCTTCCACCGCACTTTCTATCGTATTCAGCATATATAGAATTTGTGCAAAGGTACAATAGAGTTACAGGATTATATACAGGGGCTTTTGTTAATGGTTTTTTGCAACGTAGCAAAAACCTGCATCGAAAATGCAGGTTTTTGAATTGTAATGCGCTGAGACATTATTTCACAGTAAATGTTGCCCCATCTTTCGACATGCCGGAAACAGATAATTTCACACCCGTATTTGCAGCAATTATTTTATCAACCACTTCTTTCAGCTTAATGTTTTGTGTTACCATAACATTAGCCACATTGTCGCTAAAATCATCGCTGTTAACATTTGATACGCCTTGAATTTTTTCAAGGGCAGATGTTACTTTTCCCAATTGGGTATAATCAATATTTTTAAATGTAAGCGTGTATTGGGAGGCTCCATCGGGCACGTCATTTTCAGGGAGGTCAATTTTATCTTTTTCACCTGCTATGTACTGCGTTGCTTGAATTATACAATCTTCTGTTGCGTCCTGAACGGCAGGGTTTTGAAATGCAGTGCTCATGGCATTAATGCTGCCTAAACCATAAGGCATGGTTACGCCCACCTGAACACCACCGCCAGTCTTCTTCTCCACATTGAATGATTCTGATGCGATTACATCTCTTGTTTCCGGGTCAACGAGGCGGATGATAATACCCACCTTAGCTTTGTAGCTTTTTGTTTTTACAAGCGTTACGCCTACGCTTCCGGCGCTTTGTTCAAACTCTGTTACTTCACCCTGCACAATTACGTTGGCCCCCATCATATTGCCTTTTTTAACCGTGCTTTTCTTATTTACATTACCTGAATTGCCCTGGTAGTCCAGTTCTGCCTGCACATCGCCCATATTGGCCAGCCGCTCAAGCACGCGGAAACACTGCACTTTTTGTAAGGCATTTGTAAGCATGGTGGCAAGGTTTTCGCCAAATTGGTCGCGTGGCGCATTGGGTGCTGTGAGCTTAAAGTTAGCAACAGTTACCCTTGGCTTTTTTTCTTTGGGCAGATCAGTGCATATCGGTTTAATATCTTCAATCGTTACCTTGTCTTTATTCTTGTCTGCTTTTGGCGACTGTGCAAAACTTTCTGTATTTATATATAGAAATGCGGCAGCAAATAATAAAGTGATTTTAAAGTGATCGTATTTCATAAAATTATTTTTATTGTTTTCACAGAAGGTACATTTTAAGGGTAAGAGAAGGGATGGGGAATCAGGCAAATTCAGTAAAATCGATACTGTTTTTAAATGCTTTAATTTGTTTGCGCAGCGTTATTTCATAATAAATGAGCCCCCCGATTGCGATGGCTAAAATCCAGCCGCCTATTATATTCCAGAGAATAATTACTGCAAGCAAACCGCCACCAAATAATAGCAAGGGGCTTAGCCTGAAAAGCCTGGCCATTGATTTATCATCATAGAAAGTGCTATTGGTAGAATGGTTATGCACAATTATGTAAGGGCCTTTATCCTTGCCTTTTTTAATGCCCCATATCACAGTCAGTTTATTGTCTCTCCTGCAGGCTATATTAAAATCCTGCAACTGAAAGGACATTTCATTTCCCTTTGCATCAACCAGGAAGAATTGGTCGTGCACAACGGTGCGGGAACGAATGGAAACGGGCGCTGTACCGCCTGTGCCCTGGTAACTGTAACCGCCGCCTCCGCCGCCGCTTACAATCGTTTCCATGTTTTTACCGGTTTCGGCAACAATGCCGGTGAAATTGTACAATTGAATTTCTTTTCCTGATGCCTGATAAGTTTTCATTGTTTCGGTTTTAAAATGCAGGTGCATTAATAATCTTCTTTTCCAAACATTTCTTGTCTTAAGAAAATTTATATGAACATTGCTGTTGCATTCATTAACACCCGCGTTGTTTATATTTGTTTCTTATTATTGCATAAACCTAACCTGCTTATAATCCGGACACAAGCAACATTGATTAATTGAAGGCTTTGATTTATTTTTTGCAGGGGATTTTAAAAAAACTGTTTATGAAATCATGACTTTTACAGGTGCATTTTCATACTAAATATTCTGCCATTATGAGAAAGTTATTAATAACCGCTTTTTTGCTGATAACTGCAGTGATGTTTGCGCAGAAAAATGAATCAGACAGCTTATTAAACGAATTAAACAAACATCCGCAAGAAGATACCGTAAGATTAAAGTTGCTGAATGATCTTGCTTTTGCTTTTTCAGATGTTAATCCTGCTAAAGGATTGGAAACAGCACAACAAGCTATTGTACTGGCGAGGAAATTAAATGCAATGCAATTGCTGGCAACTGCTTATTTATGCAAAGGAGAAAATTATATTTCAGCAGGCGATAACAAAAACGCTGTTGCATCTTTTAAAGAAGCATTGGCTATTAGTGAACAGCGGAAGTTTAATCAAACTTTACTGAATGCTTACCAGCGTCTGGGCACGGCCTACTTTAATATGTCGGAATATGGTGAGGCCATGAAAATGCAGGAAAAGCTTTTAATGCAGGCCAAAAGAATAAATGACAGTGCGGCTATTGCGAAAGCTTTTGTGGGTATGGGTTTAAATTATCAGTTTATGTCAAATTTACCCGAAGCATTAAAATACCAGCAAATGGCATTGGCCATTTTTACCAAAATAAATAATGCACAGGGCATTGCAGATGTATTTACCAATATGGGCATAATTTACTTAAACCTTGAAAACTTTGATAAAGCGCTGGAGTACCATAAAAAATCATTGCAACTGAATGAGCAAACGGGCAATAAAAAGGCAATGGTAAACACGCTTGGTAATATAGCAACAGCGTATGACAATCTGGAAGATTCTGCAAATGCCATAGCTAATTATACAAAGGCGCTTGAGATAAGCAAACAGATAAACTACGAGTTTGGTATTGCCAGTAATATGGGCAATATTGGCATTTTTCATTACTATCATTCCAATTATAAACTGGCAATGGATATTATTAAAGAGTCAGTCCCTATGTATAAAAAACTAAATGATAAATCGAATCTCTCATTAATGTACAATATTATGGCGGTTTGCATACTCGAGGCGCCTGATAAAGACCTGCTGCATGCGGGAATTAATCCTGGTCATCGTTTTGACAGTGCTATAAAATTTAATGAAACTGCCCTTAATATGGCCAAAAGCATCAATGCATTAAGAAGGCAATGGTTTGCGCTGGTAACAATGAAAGAAATTTATATAAAACAAAATAATTACAAAAAGGCATTGGATTTTTATGAACAGGCTGTGGTACTGAACGATAGCATATTGAACAATAGTAATACTAAGAAAATAACCCGCCTTGAAATGCAGTATGAATTTAATAAAACACAGGATTCTATAAAAGCTGTTAACGAGAAAAAGCAGGCCCTGGCCAAAGCAGAAATTCAGAAGCAACATGTAGTGAAAAATGCTATACTGGCGGGTTCTGTTTTTTTAATACTTGCAGGTATCGGCACATTCATTTTTTATAAACACAACCGGGATATAAAAGTTCAAAAGAATGAGGCAGAACTAAAAGCCATGGTTACCGACACTGAGATGAAAGCCCTTCGTGCCCAAATGAACCCTCACTTTATTTTTAATTCACTCAACTCTATTGCTGATTACATTGATAAGAACCAAACGCAGGCCGCTTCTGATTTTGCATCAAAGTTTGCACGGCTCATGCGCATGGTTTTGGAAAATTCCGAACAAAAGGAAATTCCGCTGGATGAAGATCTTAAAGCCCTTGAATTATACATGCAGCTTGAACGTTTCAGGCTTAACAATAAATTCGATTATGAAATTATTGTTGATGATACGATTGATAAAGAAAACACACTTATACCGCCATTAATACTGCAGCCATTTGTTGAAAACAGTATATGGCATGGCATTGCCCATAAGGAAGGCGAAGGGAAAATTCTTGTTCATGTGCAGCAGCAAAACAATATGCTTAATTGCATTGTTGAAGATAATGGTACTGGTATGCAGCCAAATGAAAATACAAAGAAGCGAAAGTCTTTAGGCATGCGCATTACGAGGGAACGTATAGAAGTTATTAATAAACAGAAAAACACCAATGCAAGCGTAACTGTAACTGGTAAAGGAAGTGGGGTAAGGGCTGAAATACGGTTGCCGCTGGAATTGAGTTTCTGATTATTTCTTACAACATATATTCAATGTAATACTGTTTTTATTGATTAATGGTTACAGGTTGTTTTTGTTTTGGCGTATCATCTACTTCAAAGCCCCATTCTGTAAGTTTTTTATAATTGGCTTTGTACATACCCAGCAGCAGGTCGCGGCTGCATTTTAATGTGAGGTTTACAGGCGCGAGCAGTGTATCCCGTTTACGGTATAAGTTATCTAGTTCCTTTTCAGCTTGCTTTATCTGCTGTTGCAGGGCCTGTGCCTCAGTCATGCGGTGGCTGTTATCTTTCCAGTTATAATCATTTAACAGGTTTAACGGCGATTTTTCCGCATCTGCTATATGCTTTAAATATACGGCATTCGCCAGTTGAAGGAGGTGTTCTGCATTGCGTGGAATCTTAACCCTTACATTATGTTTTGCCATTAACATTAATTATGATTGGTGATCGGTATCGTATTTAAAGAAATGGAATTATAATGCCCGAATCTATTCACACATCATTAAAAGCGATGTGAACAATGCCATTTTGAATACATGCAGCAGAAACTCCGATTGGTATATACAGCCGGGGAAAGTGAAACAGGCGATGCAGGCAACGGCATTGTTTTCATTTGTTTTAAATACAGCATAAACCTAAATTGTATAATGGATTGTATCAAGCTTAATTGATTAAGTGCAAAGCATGATTTATTTTCTGCTGAAAAATTTTGAGAAAACGTGAACCCGGCAAGCCTGGCATTAACGGCAAATCTTTTTGCGATTAAGTTATAAATTCACACTATGATTAAAGCAATCATTATAGATGATGAACAACATTGCATTGACCGGCTTACGAAGATGCTTTCCGGAAATTCGAGCAATATGGTTGAGTTGCTTGCCAGCGTTCAAT
>JAEWBD010000384.1 GCA_023391315.1 Bacteroidota bacterium
ATCAATATTAATGTGGCAGCTTATCCCTCAGCTTTCCATACACCCAGGTGCCGGCAACAGCGCTGGCAATTACCATGGCAATCACCGTAAAACCGGCGCCCAGTTGTGCAAACAGCGGCCCCGGGCAGGCGCCCGTCATTGCCCAGCCTAAACCAAAAATTAAACCGCCGAAAATTTGTCCTTTATTAAATTTTTTGGGCCGAAAATGTATGGTTTCGCCATAAATAGTTTTTATGTTGAGCTTTTTTATGAGCCATATGGCAATTATTCCCGTTACCACGGCCGTGCCTATAACGCCATACATGTGAAAACTTTGCAGCCTGAACATTTCCTGTATCCTGAACCAGGAAACCACTTCAGATTTCACCAGCACAATGCCAAACAAAATGCCCGCAATAAGGTATTTGAAATTAAACCACCAGGGATGCTGCAGTTCGCTCTCATTTATGCAGGTAGTATCTTCAGAACGCACCTCATAATCGGTAATGAGATCAGCCGGGGTGGTTTTTATAACCGTGTTTTTATTTTTTTCAACCGTGTTCATAATCATTTTTATAAAGAAAGAATATAAGGCAGGATGAGGTTAGCCATTATAAAACCACCCGCCATAAAACTGATGGTGGCAACCAGCGATGGCCACTGCAAATTGCTTAAACCCATGATGGAATGGCCGCTGGTGCAGCCACCTGCATACCGTGTGCCGAAGCCCACAAAAAAACCACCCACAATAAGCAGCACAAAACCTCTTGCAGAAAAGAGCGCCGGCCAGCTAAAAAGTTCGGCGGGCAACAGGCTGGATGTATCGTGTATATTATAATTATCCAGTTCGGCCATTAATGCCGGGCTTACCTGCACAGGGTTGGTATCGGTGAGAAAATGTGCCGCAATAAAGCCGCCGCCTATGATGCCTGCAGCAAAAAACAGGTTCCATATTTCTTTCTTCCATTTGTATTGAAAGAATGGAATTTTTGCGGGAAAGCACGCTGCGCATATATGCCGCAGGTTAGCCGATATGCCAAAAGATTTATTGCCTGCAATTAATAAAACGGGCACCATTAAACCAATAACAATCCCCGACACATACCAGGGCCAAGGTTGTTTTAATACCTCTATCATTGCTTGCTTTTTGCGGCAAAATTATCTGAAGTATTTAAATTTTTACATTCGGTTAAAATTGATGCCTTTTATTAACTGATCAGGAAGCCAATGCTTTCGGGCCGGGTTTACAGGTCTTGAGCATTTTTTCGAGCGGGCAAAACTTTGTAAATGATGACTGCAGCAGGTTAAGCCCCACAAAAGCAGTTAGCAACAGCCATTTGATGCTTACCAGAACAGCCAGCGTAATACTCGTTAACACAATAATGCCTGCAACAGCGCGTACTATACGTTCACACATAAAATTTATTTTTTAAAGTTGATAACTTGATTGTTCAACCGGCAACACAAAAGCACGTACCGGGAAGTGCTCAGCCTGTTTTTGATTGTATTCTTTTAACATGTTCACAGTTATTGTTGCTTTTTCTTCAGTGGTAAAACTAAAAAGCACAACAGATTCAAAACTGCCTTCACCGGTACCAAACCAGTCGTTCATTAATGGTTCGCCGTCATTATTTTTAAAACCGGTGGTTTCACTTACACTAAATACACTTATCCCTGTTTTTCGCAGAATGTCAGCAACGCTTTGCTGGTATTCTTTAATGCTTGTTATAATTAATAGTTTCATATTTTTTTGTTTATCGGCTTTTGTAATGCTATCAGGCTTTTGTTGTGTCACTCCCTTGTACTGCAACAATGCTATTCATCTTTTTATTGCTACGGAAAACACGTAAACACAGATAATAATTGAGTGAACCCCCGTGTGTTCTATGGCAACACTTATTCTTCTGTCTCTTCTACATTTTTATGCTCAGGATATTGCTTTCTCATCATCCTGTAATACAACAATGGCACAACGAGCAGCGTTAAGAACGTTGAGGTAATCGTTCCACCAATTAATGATATAGCTAATCCCTGGAATATTGGATCGGATAAAATGATCACAGCACCTAACGCAACAGCACCCGCTGTTAATAATATTGGCGTTGTTCTTACAGCACCCGCTTCTATGATAGATTGTTTTAAAGAAATGCCTTCCCGCAATCTTATATTGATGAAGTCGATCAACAGCACGGAGTTTCGAACCATTACACCGGCGAGTGCAATAAAACCAATCATAGATGTAGCGGTGAAATAAGCGCCAGCCATCCAGTGACCAATCACAATACCAACCAATGATAATGGTATAGCTGCCAGCATTACAATCGGTACGGTAAAGTTTTGAAACCAGCCAACGATTAACATGTAAATAATGATGATAACAGCAGCGAATGCAATACCCAAATCCCTGAACACTTCATACGTGATTTGCCATTCGCCATCCCATTTCAAACTGAAGTTATCTTCACTTTCAGGTGCATGCGTGTACTCTTCATTCAATGTATAACCCACCGGCAGTTTGATGTTCTTTAAGCTGTCTGAAATCTTTGCAATGGCATACGAAGGGCTTTCCAACCGGCCTGCCATATCGCCCAATACATACACTACTTCTTTTTGATTTTTGCGATAAATGCTTTTAGGTTTTGTATCCTGTGTTACCTGCACCAAATCGCCAACAGGAACGGCATTGCCTTGCAGGCCAACAACCTTCACACCTAACACATCGTTAATGCCTGATTTATCTGCATCGCTTAACTGCAACTTAATATTCACCTGGTCGTAAGATGAAGGCAGATGCAACACGCCTGCATTCATACCCGATAAAGCCGCAGTTACAGTAGCTGTAACCTGTGCCGGTGCTATGCCATAACGCATGGCTTTTTCTTTATCAATAGTGAAATGATATTCAGGTTGATCAGCTTCCACCATCCAATCTATATCAACCACATCCTGTGTTGAATCAAATAATTGCTTTACCTGTTTTGCAATAGCTATTTGTTGGTTATAATCCGGTCCATATATTTCTGCCACCAGGGTTGATAACACCGGAGGGCCCGGCGGCACTTCAACCAACTTTACATTGGCATTATATTTTTTGGCGATCGCGTCAATGGCTGGTCGTAATGATTTCACAATGTCATGACTTTGTTCATCACGTTTACTTTTATCAACTAAGTTCACTTGAATGTCTGCAACATTATCACCGCGGCGTAAATCATAATGTCTTACCAGACCATTAAAACTTATTGGTCCTGCAGTGCCAACATAGCCCTGGTAATTTTGCACCAATGATTGTCTTGATAAATACTGCGAGATATCCTGCGTTACAGCCTGTGTTTTTTCTAATGTTGTTCCTTCAGGCATATCAATCACCACCTGGAATTCATTCTTATTATCAAAAGGCAACATCTTCACCGCAACAGATTTTGTATAGAACATCATTAATGAACCCAACAAGATCACGACAATACTTAAGATGAATGTCCAGCGTTTCCATCTCGTGTTCAACAATGGATTAATGAATGAACGATAGATTTTATAAATGCCTGTTGCTTCTAATTTCAATGGCGCCTTCTCTCTACCATGCTTTTCTTTTTCACGTAAAAAGATATAACCGAGATATGGCGTTAAGGTTAACGCAACAATTAACGATAACATCATCGCGATGGATGCACCAATCGGCATCGGGCTCATATAAGGTCCCATCAAACCAGATACAAACGCCATTGGTAATACTGCCGCAATAACGGTGAAGGTTGCAAGAATCGTTGGGTTACCAACTTCGTTGATGGCGAAGATTGCAGCTTGCAAAAATGGCAATCGTTTCATCTTGAAGTGCCGGTGCATATTCTCTGCAATAATGATGCTGTCATCCACTACAATACCGGTGATGAATACAAGTGCGAACAGTGTAATCCTGTTCAACGTATAGTCCATGAAGTAGTAAGCGAATAAGGTAAGCGCAAATGTTACCGGCACTGATAAGAACACCACTAAGCCGCCGCGCCAACCCATTGCGAGCATTACAAAAACGGTTACGACAACAATCGCAATAAACAAGTGAAAAAGCAATTCAGATACTTTATCAGAAGCGGTTTCGCCATAGTTGCGTGTTACCGTTACCTGCACGTCATTTGGAATAACTGTTTTTTTTAGATCATCAACTTTTAATAAAATTTTTTCTGATAAATTCATTGCATCAGCGCCTGATTTTTTTGCAATCGCCAATGTTATTGCAGGGTAGTTGGAGTTGTTAACTTTCAACGCAGCGGTATCAGAACTTCCATAACCGAAGAACACATATTGGTTTGGTGTTTCAGGTCCGTCTTCAACAGTCGCAATTTGTTTTAAGTACACGGGTTGATTAACATTTACACCCACCACCAGATCTTTTACATCATCATCACTGCTTAAAAAGTTGCCGGTCTTTATTGCAAACACACTATCATCTTTTAATAAATCTCCCGACTGCATTTCTGCATTTGATGCCTGAATTTGTTTACTGATGCTTAAGAAGTCAACATGATTTTGCGCCATCTTGTCTTTATCTAAAATCACCTTTACTTCACGGCTTCTGCCACCTAAAATATTTATCGTTGATACATCCGGTATCTTCTTTATTTCATTCTTCACCACTTCACCAATCTGCTTCAATTGATAATCACTGTAATCTTTGCTCCACAATGTTAATCCGAGTACAGGCACATCATCAATCGCTCTCGATTTCACCAACGGCATCGTAACACCCTGCGGCATTTTATCCATGTTCTTCATCAGCTCATCATACAATTTCACCAATGAGCGTTCAACATCTTCGCCCACATAAAATTGTACAATCAACATCGCTTGTCCGTTCATCGAAGTGGAATACACATACTCAACACCTTTAATGTTCGAGATAATTTTCTCCATCGGTTCCACCACTTTTGTTTCCACTTCTTTTGGGCCAGCGCCGGGATAACCAAGAAACACATCCGCCATCGGCACTTTGATTTGCGGTTCTTCTTCGCGTGGTATCAACATGGTTGCGTAAGCGCCGATGAGCAGAAACGCAATCATTAATAGGATGGTTAATTTCGATTGTATAAATGCTTTTGCGATATTTCCTGCAAAACCTTTTTCCATTGTTTTTAATTTAGCTTTTAGCTATCAGCCATTAGCCTTTAGCTTTTCGTCTTTTATTTTTATGTTACCAGCAGTTGCATTTCATGGCATCGCCTGTTGTGTCACTCACTTCAACATTCGGAATATTGATGAACATGACTTATATCAGCCAATAGGTTTTCTTCACTGCACTTTCACCGGCACGCCGTTATACAATTTGCCGTCTGCATGCGTGATGAATTGTTCGTTGTTCGATAAGCCTGATAACACTTCCACCTTATCACCATAATCATTTCCCAAACGCACCCAACGCAGCAACGCCGTGTTGTTTGCACTAATGGTATACAAACCTGTTAATTGATCTTTTGTAATCAATGCATTCTTTGGAACCAGCACTGCGACTGCATTTGCGGTGGTATCTGCATGCACAACGGGTATTGCAACATTTACATACATGCCTGCATATAAACCATCTTTTTCACTATCAGGAATGTTGATTTTAATGAGATACTGACCACCTGTAAATTGTGAACTCTGACTTATCTCACTCACTTTTCCATTCAATGTTTTACCGGTTGATTTGATTTGCATCGTTGCGTCGCTGCCTTGTTTCAACATACCAATTTCACTTTCAGGAACGGATGCTGTTACCTGGAAACTTCCATTCTGTTCAACGGTTAAAATCGGCATGCCCGGACTTGCCATGCTGCCTGCATCCATTAGCTTTTGTGTAACAATTCCACTGAATGGTGCAGTGATGTTGGCATAAGAAAATTGTGCGTTCGCTTCATTACGCATTTGCTTTGCAGCTTCCAGGTTTGCCTGTGCTGCTTTGTATTGCAGCGTTGCATTGTCCAGCTCTTTCGCTGTAGCGCTTTGCTTGTTATATAAAGCAGTAAAACGATCGTAATCTTTTTGTGCATTTGCTAACGCAGCTTGTGCCTGTGCAATCATTGCATTGGCTTGTGCCGCCTTCGCACTAATGTCATTGCTGTTAACAGACACGAGCATTTGTCCTGCTTTTACATGATCGCCCACATTCACATAAATCTTGTTGATATAACCCATTACTCTGGTGCTGATATTTGCTGTTTGCTTTGCTTCAACCTGTCCGCTTATATTAATGCTGTTGCCTGTTGTATTGCCCGATGGTGTTGCAACAGAAACCATAACAACACTATCATGCATGTTAATTTCTTTGTTGCCACCATCACCGGAACATGCAGCGAACGAAGTGATGATTGCACCTGAAAACAGATATGCTATAAATCTTGTTGAAATCATAATCCTGGTTTTATTCTTTTTGATTTAATTATTTGTTGCTGTTAAAAATTGTATGTAGGCAATCGCCATATTGCTGCTGAAAACGGCTTGTGCATACGCCAGTTTTTGTTGCGATAATTGTGTTTGCGCCATCAACACATCCGTAGTGTTTACTAAGCCTTGCTGATATCTATCCTGCAATATTCTCAAAGCTTCTGACGCTTGTTCTACTGCTGCTTTTTGTTGATTGATTTTAAGCTGTGCATCACTTAACTGTCGATATGCTTTATTCAGTTCAACTTTATTTTCTTCTTTCTGATTTTCGAGTTGTTCCTGCAGTTTGTTGCGTTCTAATGTTTGTGTATTGATTTTGTTTTTTGTTGATGTGCCTTTGAAAATATCCCACGATAATTGCGCCCCAACTAAGTAGGCATTCGAACCAAAACCAAAAGCGCTGTTATCATTTAATTGATATGTTGCAAACGCATTCAGCTTTGGCAGGTAGCTCATCTTATTTGATTTGATCATTAAATCATAAGAATTGATGGCTGTTTCCGTTGCTTTAAAATCTGCTCGTGAAGCGGGTAAACTGTCTGCAGCTGATATCGCATTGAATGCAGATGATGCAGGCACATCATAGATAATGCCTTTATCTTTTCCCATCAACTGACTTAAAAAATCAGAAGCATTTTCAATATTGCTTTTGGTATCAGCAATATTGCTTTCTATTGTTGTAACCTGCACCTGCGCATTTAATAAATCTGATTTTTGAATCAAGCCTTGGTCATAATGATCGCTGGTGAATTTGTACATGGCTTGCGCTGTTTGCAAAGCTTCTTCCAATACTTTTTTTGCATCATAAGCTAACTGCAATTGCAAATAAGCCTGCTGCACCTGGAACGTAATGTATTCTTTGGTGCGTTGTGTTTTATACTGATAAACTTCAATTTGCTTCTCTGCACTTTTACGCTGATATAGCATATCCATATTAATGATGGGTTGTTTTAAATCAACCTTCGTCATAAAGTCTGGTGTGCCTGACGGATTGTTTAATAAATCAGGAGTAAAGTCTGATTGTTTAATAGATTGTTGCTGAAGTTTAAATCCAAATGCATTTAAAGGATTATTGGTTGTAATTGCTGTATAACTTACACCTAACTGCGGAAGAAATACGGCATTTGTTTCTTTGTATTGAGAAGCGGCAATGGCTTCATCAGTTTTGGCCATCTGTACATTTGCATTGTTGGTGACAGCGGTTTTAATTGCATCATCCAAATTCAATACAACACTATCCTGGCTGAAGCCTGTTAGCTGATTAAACAATAAGATAAAAATCAAAGCACTGGCCTTCAGTAAATAATCTTTCAGTCTTCTGCTCATTTGTATCATTTACGTGCAAAACTATTTTTATGCAATGGCGTTTATGGTGACTTATATCACAGTGAAGCGATGTGGGCTTTTATGTATGGAATGCTAAGCTGTTGCTGTAATAGTTAATTAATTTGCTTTTGCGTAAAGCACAGATTATGATAAAAGAATTCTGAAATAAACGCTATACTGAAAATGATACGGTTTTATGGTAAAGCGCCTAATATCTTCTTCAAAAGAATTTATTGATGCGCATAAACCGGACAGTATTTTATTGCCGGCTGAAGGAGAAGGCCGGAGTGCTATTTATGCACGCAAAAAGAATGGAAGGTGCATGCATTTGATTATAGTGAGGTAGCTAAAACAAAAGCACTTCAATTAGCGAAAGAAGCCGGCGTTACTATTGATTATGCGGTAACGTTTTTCCAGGATTTTAAAGCAGCCGGACAGTTTGATGCAGTGGCTTTAATTTACCCGCATACCGATGCAAAAACACGGGCGCCGTTTTTCCCCGGAGCTTATCAATTCAATAAAAACAGTTGGATGTATTTACAAAAAGCAATTGCAAAACACTTCGGTACCCAAAAAATGAAGATTATTTGTATGATATTTCAATGATAAAAGAGACTTTTAATGTTTTTGAATTTATGCAGTGCGAAGAAGCTATCATTGAATAGGATGAAGGTGATTTTTATAAAGGCAGAGCTGATATTATAAGGGTAATAGCAAGAAAGAAATAAAACTTATTGAAACCACATTTCTTTTATAATAATGTAGATGCCCATCAATAAAACAAACCAGCCAAACGCTTTTTTCAGCTTTTCGCCATCGATTTTTTTGCTGAATAAACCGCCCAGAAATATGCCGGCAATGGCAATAGCAGAAATGGTTAAAAGAAAAAACCAGTCTGTTTTATGATTGCCTATATCGCCCGCAAAACCGGTGAGTGAATTTAATGCAATAATAAGTAAAGAAGTGCCGATGGCTTTTTTCATGGGCAGGTGCAGCAGTAAAACCAGCGCAGGGATTAAAAGAAAGCCGCCGCCGGCACCGAGAAAGCCTGTAACCAGGCCAATGCCTGTTCCGTATAAAATTAAAATACCGGTGTTTTTTTTATGATGGGGACGATGTTCAGCCACTTTATTCGCCATCATGGAAAACGATGCGGCCAGCATTAATATGCCAAATAAAATCATGGTGAGCGTGGAGAACTTAAGATGAATGCTGCCGATGATAATATCTTCAGGAATGATTGGAATAATGAGTTTTCTTATAACAAAGACAGTAAGGATGGACGAAATGCCGAACAATAATGTTGTTCTGAAATCAACCAGCCCTTTGCGCCAGCTGTTGAATGAACCTATTAAACT
>JAEWBD010000387.1 GCA_023391315.1 Bacteroidota bacterium
GTGGTGGACATGTCCATTTGCTCCATCATCTTTTTTTGTTCCGGTGTTAATTTATTTAATTGCTGCTGTGCCTGTTTTATTTTATCCTGCACTTCTTTCGTGGTAACAGGATTAGTTGTTTGCGCAACTGAAAATATCACAAGCCATACTGAAACGAAAAGAAGGAGAATCTTTTTCATTTTAAAAGCAATGATTGTTTGATGCATTGAAATCTATTTGATAATTTTTTAAATTCCTTTGGGAGTTTTACAGCTTGTAGTCGTCCGGTTAATTTGAAGTTTGTCCCGAAGCAGTTCCGGCATGCTTTTCAAACCCGGGCGGATTATCAATAAGCGATTCTTTTCGTTGCGCATATGCAAAACGGTAAGGCGGTTGATTAAACTGTCCGCCATCTCTTTCGGTTGGTTTATCAGTATAAAGTACTATGGAATTACCATAAGTTGGGTCGCTAATTGTTTCAACAGTATAAGTGGTCTTTTCAAGTTTTGGGGTGGATGATTTTTTCAGAGGCCCCCATTCCTTAGTACTTGATTTCTTTCCCCAAAATCCGGCTTTCCCGCTTTTTGGCGTGAGGATAAGTTGGTTGCCCTGTACTGTATATGTTCCGCTTTCATAACTAAAAATGATATCAGGTGCCTTTGTTAGCCATTGTTTAATGCGGAACAAATAAGTGCCATTAGCGTTAAATTGGTATTCCTTTCGCATGTATCCTCCGGTGTACATGCGGTATCCGTTCATAAAACCGTTGTCTTCTGCCTGATTGGTTACCCATAAACCTACAATGGAAGTATTTGCTGCGGAGCTTGTGGTGTTTTTATTTTCGCCGGTTTTCTGGCCACTTTGTTGTTCATTGTTTGCCGGGTTGCTTTGTGCTGTTGATACTTTATTTGCATCCAACGCTATGCTTGTGATAAAGTCTTTTAAATTTTTCATATAGGGTTGTGCAGTGCCATTCCACAAAACACTTATGCAAATAGTTTCGTTGCTGTAAGTTGTAAGCACCGTTGCTACGTTTGCACCATTGTATTGCCATACGCCACTGCGGCTCATTATCTGCCAACCGTCGGCAGATTTTGGCGGGGTTTTGCTCTCCTGTTCTATGGTATGGCCCACCTGCACAATATCCTGCCAGTCTTTCTGCGCATCCTCTTCTATATTACCGCTGCTTTGCCTGCTTTTATAAACGGCAATCTGGCTCCAGCTTGCGCCGTCAATTCTGGAAAAAGAAACATAATCATCTTTAGCGTCTTTATTCCAACCGGCAGGAGCTATATAACTTACAATATCAAACGTTTCCTTTTGGGCAATACCTGCGCCACTCAGCATGAGAAACATGTAAGATAAAAATATTGGTTTGGCAGATTTCATATTCTAAAACTTTTGTTCAGGAATCAGTTGGATTGATTTTGTAAACTTTCCAATCGGTGCTCATTATTTTTGAACAGGGCAATACGCCTTTAAACATGATTGCTCGTGTCCTGGCCGCCAATCCTGTTGATGGGATCAAGCGTGAGCATTACTTTAGTTTTATCAGCTGTACAAGCATCATGTTTGTTCCAAAATATTTGAGGACAGAATAAAATCACAAGCAGGAAAGCTGTCGGGAAATAAATTATGTTTTTTCATGCATTCATTTTATTTTCCAATGATCTATGAACCAAAATTAGAGGAGCTCTATACGGCGCACAATCGTTAAAAAAGATGATTTTTTAAAAACGAAAGGAAAATCATTAAAAAAGATGATGACCGGCGTTGCCTTATTTACCTTTATTTGTATCGAAAGAAAAATGTAAGCTGCAGCATGAAGAAATCAGGGCCCAGCTCTCCGTAGAATGTTTTCTGCTTTCTCAGCTCGGCGTAGAATGTTGGTTGTTTGGCCCCAGCTCGGCGTAGAATGTAATTGTTCGGCGTAGTCTCCAGACTACGTCGAAGCGTAAGCAAATCTCAGATTTGCATATCTGTCATCATTATTCAAACAATTAAATCAGAGATTTAAAAACACTATGACGTAGTCAGAGGCTACGCCAAGCGTTTCAAGTCACTACAAAAAATCAATTGCACACATCGCTTTTAAACCAGCATAATTTCTGGCGCTGCTATATAAATAATCTTCAGGCTTTTCAACGATGCCTGCACGAACAGGATTGTTATGTATGCAATCTAATTTCTGTTGCGTAAATTTTGGTGTAAACAGCTCAATAGCATGGTTCTCATGTGTCCACATCTGGTTAACACGATTTCTTGCATTCAACTTCGCAGAAAATTCAAAACGTTTCATCATCCAGTCACTTCTGCTTTCTGTTGGTTGCTGCATTAACGGCAATAATTGGTTAGCAGTAAACTTTTTAAAATCACGAATAATATCAGATAGATGAAATGGCTCCTTAGCACGTACAATTAAATGAAGGTGATTGGTCATTATCACATACGCATACAATTCAAGTCCTTTATGCTGCCTGCAATAATCAAAACTGTTTACAATAATTTGTTTGTATTCGTTTCTTGTAAACACATCAATCCATTGCACTATCTGAAAAGTAAGGTAATAGAGTTTGTTTTGGTCATAGATTTGGTAGCCTTGGCTCATACTACAAATTAAAAAAATTATAGTAAATCAAATCAGGAGATTTGAAAACACAATGACGTAGTCAGAGACTACGCCAAGCATGAGAATTAAGAAATGTTGATTTAACGAAATTGCGTACATAAAAACCGTAATGTCCTTTCCACACACGAAGCGAGGTTAAGAGACATTGCGGAGAAGAAAAAATTGAAATAATAAACACAGAGTCTCGTGCCTTTGCACATATGTATTGATGAAGACCCTGCTGCGACGTAAAGCTCTCCGTAGAATGTTTTTCGCCCTGCCCTTGTTGGCCTTGTGACCCCCAGCTCTCCGTAGAATGTTCTTCGCTCTCCGTATGTCTTCAGCTACGAAGGCAAATGAATTAGCCAGATTGTATCCGGCGTTAAACAAAAGATCATATAAAATAAATCCGTAGTGATAAACTAAGGATAACTAAGGTCTTCATTGCAAGCAATGTGCGCAGCATGCAGTGCGATTTAAACCGTTAACGCTTATTTTACAGGCAGATTAAACGAACCATTTGTTATGGTTATTTCCTCAGTTGAATCATTACGATTATGCAGCGTACCACTGAAAGTTCCGGTTACAGTTGTATTGGTAAGATTTGAAATTGTAATTTGTATAGTTGATGAATCAGGCAGCAGAATTCCTGACACGTAAGAAACTGTATCTTTTATATAATTACCGCTTGGATAATATCCATTGGATGGTTTGTTATAAGAGCCTGGTGTTATTTCAACGCCAAAAGGGTGCACAATGCCTAGCGAAAAGCTTGAATTATCAGAATCGTTTTTTGCATTCATGCTAAAGCCTGCAGATAGGTCGCCGGAATATTCCGAAGCAGAAGGACTGCCGGAAAACGTTTTTTCCGTTCCGTTGAATTTTGCTTTTATAAACCAGGCAGCATTATGAGTTCCTTCTTTTTTGCACGCACCGCAATACAATGAGGCAATCACTAGAAGCATTAACCATCTTTTCATGACATTTTATTATTCATGATTAGGCTTCAGGTGTAAACGTTGCAAGCAAAAGAAAATAGTACACTTTCCTTCTCCGCCATGTCTCTTCCTCAAAGCCATGTGTATGAGCAAGGACATTGCGGGTAACCGGAGCACAAAAGGCCATCATTTCATGTAACTTCCATCTATGCCTGTTCGCAAAGGCTGAACAAAGGCATCAGATAACTTTTACATCAACAGCATTCATTCCCTTTTTTCCGTTTTGCAAATTAAATTCTACGCGATCACCTTCCCGGATCTGATCAATAAGTCCGGAGGAGTGCACAAATGTTTCCTGGTTGCTGTTATCATGCTTAATAAATCCAAAACCCTTTTCCGTGTTAAAGAATTTTACGGTTCCTGTATTTTTGTTGTCCACTATGAAAAATTTAATTATTAAGAAATATTAGATAGCGAATGTAACTTATCTCCCGTTATCCGCAATGCCTCTTTCTCAAAGCCATGTGT
>JAEWBD010000013.1 GCA_023391315.1 Bacteroidota bacterium
GGTTTAAATTCAACTGTATTGTACTTGTCTTTTGCAATTTCATAAGCACTTGTGTTTTCAACCGGCAGCCATTCATTTCCCTGTTTATATAATAATTTCCAGGATGCCGGAAGATCGCAGCCGCCCCAGGGTTTATCATCGTACCAATACACCCGGCTTTTTGAAATAGTATAAGCTGAATCGAAATCATACTGTATCCATTCCGTAGTATCTTTTGCAGGCCAGAAATGCAGGTAGCTCATGCTTTGATCGTGGCTGTCTGCCGGTTCGTATTGATCGTGCACTGCTTTCAACATGAGCTTTTTATTAACAGAAGAGGTTACGGTAGATTTTGATGCGATCGTTGGTTCAGCCTTTGGCTTTGCAATGCCTGGCTGATATGGTATCCATACTTCCATTTCACCACTGCCGCGGTTGTTCCAGCTATAATAAGGAATAGCCGTTATGGTTTGCGTTGTTGAAGCTGTGTTATTATTTTTTGTTGCTTCATAACCTTTAAAATTAATTTGGGTAATGCCGTTTAAAACATCAGGGTTATAAACAGCCTTAAACACTGTATTGGAATCAGCCACAAGGCTCATTACCGAACTGTCTGTCTGATCAACGCCTTCAACGCAATACATTACAGGGCCACGCTGTAAAGCAAAACGGCCGGCATCGGCTTTTACATTTGGGTTGGCTGTTACCTTTTGCACATTCATAGGAAAATCTATGCTTATCTTATCGCCTTTTTTCCAGGTGCGGTTAATAACCGCATATCCTTTCTGCATGCTATAATTTACTTTTTCACCATTCACATATATCGGAATATTTTCAGCATCATTATTCATAAAAGCATACAAATCACTGCCTGTTACTGGCTCATTCCTGGCCCATCCGGGAATGCGTATATGCATAATAAAATCGCTTGTTTTTGCAGGTTCAACAACCACTTCCACTTTGCCCTGCCATGGATATGCTGTTTGCTGAACAAGCTTTACTGCCGTTGATTTTAAATTGATGGTTGCATTATTGCTCACAAATAAGTTTATATATAAATCGTTTGCATTATGCGCATAAATATAACCGGGCATAGATGGTAAAAACCTTGTCATATTGGTAATACAGCAGGCGCAATCGAACCATGCGCTGCGCTGGTGCTGGCCTACGGAAGCCAAGGGATTTGGATAAAAGAAACGGTTGCCGCTTAAAGATATACCACTCAGTAAACCGTTGTACAGTGTGCGTTCCAGCACATCCATATATTTAGCATCCCCATGCAATAAAAACATGCGCTGATTCCAGTAAACATTGCCGATGGCAGCACATGTTTCTGCATAAGCACTCATGTTGGGCAGGTCGTAATCATCACCAAAAGCTTCACCATTATTGGTAGCGCCAATGCCGCCGGTAATGTATAATTTATGCATCGTTACATCATCCCAGATAGTGTTGATGGCATTAAGATAACCTTCATCGCTGGTAAGCGCAGCCACATCAGCCATGCCAGTGTACATATAAGCGGCGCGTACAGCATGCCCTTCCGCTTTTGTTTGATCAATCACTTTTTTATCAGCCTGGTTGTAGGCTTCACCGCCAGGCCCGCGTACATCCAAAAAAAATTTGGCCAGCTTTAAGTAATCTTCTTTACCGGTGGCGCGGTACATCTTCACCAAACCCAATTCAACAATCTGGTGGCCGGGATATTCATGAATGCCATGCGGGCCAAAAGTTTTAACCAGCAGGTCTGCATTTTTTATGGCAATATTTAATAATGATTTTTTACCGGTTGCTGCATAATGTGCTACGGCTGCCTCATACAGATGGCCGCAGTTGTATAACTCATGGCTTAAGATGGAATCTTTTTCCCAGCGCTTGCTGCCTATCCAATCCTGCGGTGTATTTGTTGTTTTTGTATCATCAATAATACCTGCGGTACGAAAGGTATATAAATATCCGTCCGGTTCCTGTGCAGCGCCAATAATGTTTATAAGTGTATCCAGTTGCCTGTCAAGCCTGGCATCATATTTTTCCTGCAGGCTGTAGGATGCGCCTTCAATCAGTTTATATAAATCGGTATCATCAAAAGGGTAAGTGGAAAGCTTGCCTTTTTTCTTATGTGCAGCAGTCAAAAAATTGTCAATCCTTCCATGCACACGGCATTGATCTAAAATATACGGAATGGTAACCGTTGCATTTGTTTCCAAACGCGGTTTCCAGAAATCATCAGTTAAATGCACCTGTGTAAAAGCCACCGGCTGAATAGGGTAATCAGGCTTTTGAGCTATGGCTGTGTTTAGTAAAAAGTATGCAGTTGCACAACTGAAAATTTTTTTCATTGATATAATTTTAATACTACCTAATCCGGCAACGAATGGCATTATCGTTATGCGCTTACACAGGAATTATTTAAAATTAAATGTCAATATTACAAATGATATTATTCTTTCATGAAATTCTCATCATCATTGGGCGCCTCTTCAACCACATGCTTGTGTTTCCACACAAAATAATAAATGGGAATACCCAGTAGTACAATACCCAATCCGGGCCAGGTATAATCGGGGCGGTATTTTAATAATGAAACGCAAATAATGCTTGCAGCAATTACATATAGCATTGGCAATACAGGATAGCCAAAAGCTTTATAGGAGCGTGGAATATCAGGCCGTTTTTTGCGCAAAATAAATATGCCGATTATGGTAAGAATATAAAAGATAAGCACTGTAAAAATAATATAGTTCAGCAGGTCGCCATACTTACCGCTTAAGCATAAAACGCTTGCCCACAGGCATTGAATCCATAAGCCGCGTGCAGGCACTGCGTTCTTATTTAATTTTCCTGCCTGCTGAAAAAACAGGCCATCTTTCGCCATGGTATAGTACACCCTTGCGCCAGATAATATGAGGCCGTTGTTGCATCCAAATGTTGATACCATAAGCATTACAGCAATAATGATTGTACCGCCGCTGCCGAAGATAAGTTTGGCAGCATCAACACCTACACGATCATTTTCTGCGTTTGCAATACCCTGTAAAGGCATTACGGCGAGGTACATTAAATTGGTGGCCGTATAGATTAATGTAACGATAAGCGTTCCGAGAAAAAGCGCCAGGCCGATATTGCGTTTTGGATTTTTAATTTCGTTGGCAATAAAGGTTACATTATTCCAGCTATCGCTGCTGAAGAGGCTGCCTACCATTGCGCCTGAAATAGCGCCAATGCCGGCAAACCCCACATATGGAACCAGCATACCGCCATCCATTTTACCAAAAGAAAAACCCGTTGACCAGTTGGCATCCCATGTGGTTTTACTGGCGGCCATAAAGCCAAATATAATCAGCCCGAATAAGGCGCCCAGTTTTACAAGTGTAAAAAAAGTTTGTATAAACTTTCCTTCTTTCACACCCATTGTATTTACTGCGGTAAGCAATACAATTAAGAGGATAGAAGTTATTTGCGCCGCCGATATTTTTATAAAACCAATGTCGGCAAGAATATTATTTTCACCTAATGAAGGAAAAATATAAGAAGCAAACTTACTGAAAGCAACGCCAACGGCAGCGATGGTTCCTGTTTGTATAACGGCAAAAAAACTCCAGCCATACAGGAAACCGGTTAAAGGGTTATAGGCTTCTTTAAGATAAACATACTGCCCGCCTGCTTTTGGAAACATGGCACTCAATTCACCATAGCTCAAAGCGGCGATCAATGTGAGCACACCGGTTAATATCCACAGTAAAATAAGCCAGCCGGCAGAACCGACAGTGCGTGTCATATCAGCGCTTACAATAAAAATACCGGAGCCAATCATGGAGCCTGCAACGATCATTGTTGCATCGAGGAGGCTGAATGATTGTTTGAATTTTTTTTGTGTGGGTTCCTGCATGTAAAAGTTTTGATTGCCAAATATAACTGCCAGCGCTATTCGTTCACAGCTTCTCTTGTATAAACGTTATTCACCAGCCGCAGAATGCCCAGCGGGTTATTATTCTTCAGCGCATCCGGCAGCATACTATCATTAAAGTTTTGCAGGCATATCGGCCGTACCCAACGTTTAATGGCCGTTGTACCAACGGATGTAAATCTTGCATCGGTTGTAGCCGGGTAAGGGCCGCCGTGCACCATACTGGCGCACACTTCCACGCCGGTTGGCGCATTGTTTAACATTATTCTGCCTGCCAAAGTATGTTGCACTTCTATAACATCAGCATAGGCTTCAATATCTTTTTCTGTTGCCATTATAGACGATGTAAGCTGGCCTTTTAAGCTTTGCAGGCATTGTATTAATTGCGCTTTATCATCACAAATAACGGCGAGAGAATAGGGGCCGAATATTTCTTCCGTAAAATGTTTATTGGCCAGGAAACTATTGGCTGAAACGGTGGCTACCAATGCACCGGCTTCCATTTCATTAGCTGTTGCAGATGACTGTGCAATAACCTGTAATCCTTGCTGTGCCTGCATTTCAGTTAACCCTCTTTTATAGGATGAACAAATGCCGCCATGCAACATTTTTTGCGGCAGCACTTTAGCAATCTCTTTTGCAAGCGCCTGTAAAAAATTATTGAAACCTTCGCTTTTCATACCTAACAGCAAACCCGGGTTGGTACAAAACTGCCCAACGCCTAAAGTGATGGAAGCTGCATATTGTGCCGCCAAAGCTTCAGCATTTTTAGACAAGGTATCGGGATAAAAAACAACCGGGTTAATGCTGCTCATTTCCGCAAAAACAGGAATAGGTATTTCGCGCTGGCTTGCATATTCAACCAATGCCTTGCCTCCGGCAAAAGAACCTGTAAAACCCACGCCTTTTGTGTAAGGATGTGTAACCAAGGCTTTACCCGCTTCATTACTTGTATCTGTTACATGCTGCACCGTGTATTGCGGAACACCCGAATTAATGATGGCTGTTTGCATGGCTGTAAAAACAAGTGCAGAAGTTTTTGGATGTGCAGGATGTGCTTTTATAACTACGCTTGATCCGGAAGCCAGTGCGCTGGCAGTATCGCCGCCGGCTGTAGAAAATGCAAAAGGAAAATTACTGGCGCCAAAAACAATTACCGGCCCAACCGGTACAAGCATTTTACGAAGGTCGGGCCTGGGTGGTGTGCGGCCTGCATCGGCAGTGTCTATACTTGCTTCTACCCAACTGCCTTCTTTTATTAATGTGGCAAACATTTTTAGCTGGCCGGTAGTGCGTGATATTTCACCATTTAACCTTGCCGCGGGCAAATTTGTTTCTTCATTGGCAACAGGCACCAATTGATCACGCAATTTTTCAATTTCATCTGCCATCGTTTCTAAAAATGCAGCACGCTTATCTGGTGATAATTTTTTGTATTGATTGAATGCATCAAAAGCCTGCTGCATTACCACATCGATATTTGTTACTGTTTCCGTGTTTGACATTTTCGGCATAATAATTTATTTTAAAAAAAATTTGTTGCAGGTAAAGCTTATAGCGTCTAAGATAAGGGTATAGTTTTTAATTGTACTGTAAGAATGATATATCGTTTGTATTATTTGCTTTTAAATAATAATGTAAGTATTCTTGGAACGGAGGATTTATCATTATCGTCAAAAAACTCATCGATCAGTATAATCTGAAATCCATTTTTGTTTGCGGCTTTTGTAAAATCAGATATATGGTGCGTAAAGCAGGTTACCAACTGCGTGCCTTTATC
Organism: Bacteroidota bacterium; assembly: GCA_023391315.1. Taxonomy (GTDB): domain Bacteria; phylum Bacteroidota; class Bacteroidia; order Chitinophagales; family Chitinophagaceae; genus Parafilimonas. The sequence goes on from JAEWBD010000013.1 coordinate 5,667, forward strand.
GGTTTCAAATTTTGCTTTTGAGCCTGTGTATTGTTTAAAAGGATGCAGTTCGCCAATATATAAATAACCACCTGGTTTTATTTTTTCAGATACTTTATTAAAAATGTTGTCAATGTCTTTAATATGCTCAAGCACCAGGCTGAATACCACTACGTCAAACTGCCTGTTTGTAAAATCCCATGTTTCATTCATATCAAATTGAAGAAAGCTAACACTGCCTTTATATGTTTTATCCCTGGCCTTGTTCAGCATTTCTTCCGAAAGGTCAATTGCCACAACTTCTTTTGCGTTTGCAGCCAGCCACTCCGTGTTTTTACCTGTTCCGCAACCAACTTCCAGGCAACTGGTAAAATCAATATTACTTAAGGTTTGCCTTAAAGAAACTGCTTCAAGATCACGGGTTTTATTCAGGTCAGTATCGTACTGTGCCGCCCAATTATTGTAGGCATCCTTTACATTCATTATGATAAAGTTTTAAATAGTTTTTTGCCAAATGTAAATGATGCACGCAATACAACATTTCAGACCGTCAACAGTTTAATAAATGACTTATTTAAACTATTGCCTGCTCTTAATCCTGCCGGCAGGCAGCAGATGCATCAACACTTGCTTACTGCATGACGGCAGTGATAGCTGTTTCTGACAGCTTAAAATAAGGTATGAGCATTGGCGATGAACGCCCGGCATTGGTGAGCACCGCACTCTCTTTTAAGTCTAATAAAAGGCGTTGCCGATGAATCAGGTTCTTTGAGCTTTAGATATTGCAACAATAAAAGCAGGTATGCGTTCTCAACAACCAACATTCTTAATTTTAAGATTGATGATAATTATGGAGTGGTTGATGACCCCGCGGTAACTGTGGTGGAGACTATGCAGTTATTGGATCGTGGGTATCAGGCAAGTACAAATGTTTACCAAGCCTTCTATAAAACCCCGCTTTTAATGGCTTTGCCTATAAGTGCCGCCGTATTTTTTACTTCAAATTTTTCCAGGAGACTTTTACGATGCGTATTTACGGTGGGCACGCTGATGAAAAGCTTCTCTGAAATTTCTCCATTGGTAAGGCCTTCGGCAATTAATTGCAACACTTCTTTTTCACGGCGGGTAATAAGCGGTTGCCGTTGCTTTGATTCCCGTAATGCAAGCGCTGTTTCAAAACTGAAATATTTTTTGCCCTTCAACACTACGCTTATTGCTTCCAGCAATTCTTCTTTGGTTGCATTTTTTAAAACATAACCTGATGCTCCGTTTTCCATCATATCCTGAATAACGGTTTGTTGGTTGAAAGTGCTAAGCCCTAACACAAACACCGATGGATGCAGTTGCTTTACTTTTTTACATAAATCTATACCGCTCATATCGGGCAGGTTTATGTCCATTAATATTATATCGGGCTCTTGCAGTTTCAGGAAACTCAGGCACGACGCGGCGTTGGTGGCATGGCCCATCCATTCAATATCATTTTCATTTTGCAATAATGAACGAATGCCTTCAATTACCATATAATGATCGTCCACTATAAAAATGCCTGTTTTCATTTACTGAAGTTATTAAGATAAGTACTGTCAAATAGTAAATTCTATCATCACTGACGTACCCTTATCAACCCCGGATTGAATATCTAATTTGCCATTTAAAAATTCCACCCGGTTTTCAATGTTGTGCCAGCCCATGCCGCCGGATTGTTTCAGCGAAGCAACATCAAAGCCCTTTCCATCATCTTCCACAGTAATGGCCAGCAACCTTTCCTTTTCAGCCTGATGCAACTGCACCAGCAAATTTTTTGCCTGTGCATGTTTAATGGCATTATTCACCAGCTCCTGTACAATGCGGTAGATAGTAACAGCTGTGGTTTGTTCTATGCCGGCATTATTCATGCCAACAGATTGATAGCTTACACTTATTGCTCCACTGCGGTCAATCTCGCTGCAAAATTCTTTCAACGCTTTGTCAAGGCCGTACTTTACCAATACTTCTGGCATCATGTTATGAGCCACACGACGCATTTCTTTTATAGAACTGTCAAGCATATCAATGCTGCGTTCAAAGGCCTGCGCATTGTCAGGCGTCATAATTAAATTCTCTTTCATATTGCTTAATGAAAATTTTATACCGCTGAGCATTCCGCCCAGTCCATCGTGCAGGTCTTTGGCAAGACGGGTACGTTCCTGTTCTTCCCCTTTTAATACGGCCTCTGTGGCGGTAAGTTGTTTTTCTGTTTCCAGTTCATCAATCTTTGCCTGTTGTAATTTTTGACGGTTGCGATAATTGTGGTAAGTGAGCAGTAAGATAACCAGCAGCGCTGCTGCTCCGCCGATGAGGAAATAATTGAGTATATTTTTTTGATGGATTTGTGCTTGTTGTATTTTTATCCGGGCTTCTTTTTTTTCCGTTTCATATTTTTTTTCAAGTTCTGATGATTGCTTCGATAATATGCTTTGATTATAAGAATCCTCGAAATCCTCAACCTCCATTCGTAATGAATATGCTTTTGCAGGCTGATCCAGTGCAAAATAAATATTCGCCAGTATGCTTTTGATTTCAATAATACCCAGTTTGTCTTCGGTTTTTTCCCGGATGTAAAGCGCCTCCGTGGCGTATTTCTCTGCTTCTTTATATTGTCTTAGCTGTGCATATATTGATGCCAAAGCCGCAAGCGTTGAAGACTCAATGCCCTTGTCGCTGTTTTGCCGTGCTATTTCCAGGCACATCAATCCATACTTCAGAGCTTCATTCAATTTTCCTGTTCGCAGATTGATAGAACACAAATTATAAAGTGCATACGATTCAATTCTTTTTTCCCCGATTTCCCGGCTCACTTTTAATACATTTTCTGATACAGCAATGGATTTATCAAAGTCTTTTGTAAGATTATAAGTATAGGCAAGGTTGTAAGATTGCGTTGCTTCCTTTGCCTTATTATTCATTTCCCTGGCCAGGGTTACTGCAAGTTTTCCGTATTGTATAGCTTTATCAAATTCAGAGCGGGCCAGGTAAATTCTTTGCAAAGCTGAATAGGCATCCTGTAATAAACTTTTTTCATTTAGCCGTTCAGCAATCTGCAAACCTTTAAAACAAAATTGTACACTCCTTTCATTATCGCCATTATTGTCATATACTTCTCCAAGATTTAAGTATCCGGCAGCGATATAAAAAGAATCTTTAAGGCTTTCTGCAAGCCGAACAAAAGTTTTACATTTCTCCAAAGCCAGGCTGTCTTTTCCTTCAATCCTTATAAGCGATATTTCATTGATCAATGCAAGAAACCGGCCCTTGTTATAACTTATTTTTTCACTAAGAGTTAATGCATCTGCAGTGTATTTATACGAAGCAGCTATATCGCTGTTTTTAGTGGCCTTTGCAAGATTATTGAGCAACTTTACTTTAGCGGTATCTTCTTTTGCAGCAGTTAACAAATGTAGCAGGCTGTCTTTGTTAAGCCCATTCTGCGCTGTACCAATAAAGCCTGCAAGCAAAGTGAATAATATAAGCAGCAATTTTCTCATTCCGTAAATTACAGTTTTTCTGTCACTGCAAATAAAGGCTTGTAAGGGTTTATTTTTTCTCCTCTTTTTAAATGATTTTTTGGATGAACAGGAGTTCTGAATTATTTTTTTTATAACGCCTGTATAAGCGACAATCATTCAAGCATACCGGTTGCCATATTTCCGGAATAGAAAAATATATAATTATATTAGTAAGTTTTAAACAGGCAGTAGCCCCGCACTCACAAAAATTATCTGTGGCATTTGGCATAACGTTTAAATTGTTTGAACCGGCCTGTTTTTATAACCTTAAAAATAATTTTAAAAAAATTTGCTTAAACGATTAAATGCTCCTACTTTCGTTTTTGTCTGCTGTTTTTGAAATGTGTTTGCCCGGTTGCTTAAACGATTAAACATTATATTTTTTGCTTTAAAACTGTATTGGCTCTATCAAAATCAAAATTTGCTTAAACGATTAAATTTCTCCTCTATGCATTGCTTAACCAAAATCGAAAAATTTTTCCGGGAACTTTCGTTCCCGCAATTAATTACAATCCCCTTTAGCGGCATGAAGGTGCTGAAGAAAGCTGCTTTCTGAATCACCGGCCTTCATGTTATTTAATTACCCGGCTTATACATAAGCCGGTAAGCACTTGCTTATATCATTAAGCAAGCTGGTAAGATCTTGTTGTCTCATCTAAAATTAACGTACATGCATTTCAATCTAACTGTTCAGCGCTGCGTATGGTTACGCGGTTTTAAATTTAAAAAAGGCGCCCTCAAATATGGGTTAACGCTTTTTTTTGTTTTCCTTTTATCGCACACTGTGCTCTTTGCCCAGCAAACAATTACAGGCAAGGTTATAGATGAAAAATCAAATCCTCTCGTAGGCGCTACTATAAGGGTTTCGGGTAGCCGCACAGCGGTGCCAACAGGCCCGGACGGCTCATTTTCCATCACTGCTTCAAAAGGGCAGGTGCTGGAAATATCTTATGTGGGAAAGGCTGATGAAAAGGTGACGGTTGGCGATAACACAGTTATTAATATTACCTTGAAAGACCAGGCAGCATCAGATCTGGATGAGGTTGTTGTTACAGGTTATATGACACAGCGTAAAGCTGATTTAACCGGCGCTGTTGCCGTTGTTACCCCGAAAGAATTAAGTAAAAGCCACGGCCAGACCAATGTAATGCAATCATTGCAGGGCGTGGTGCCGGGCCTTCATGTAACAACAGATGGCAACCCGGCAGGTAATGTAGGCATACAGGTAAGAGGTATGACATCTTTAAATGGTTCAAGCCCATTGATAGTAATAGACGGTATGCCGAGTTATATGAACCTGCGTGATATCAACCCTGATAATATTGCTTCCATGCAGATATTAAAAGATGCCTATTCCGCGAGTATTTATGGAACGCAGGGCGGCGCTGGTGTTATTCTTATACAAACTAAAAAAGGCCAGGCCGGCAAGGCAAAAATTTCCTATAATGGCTCTGTTGGTTTTTCTCAATGGAATAATAAACCTGCAATGCTGAATACGGTACAATACGGCACCGCTTTATGGCAGGCTGCAGTAAATGGCGGCCAGGACCCAAATACAGCAACGCAGATTTATAGTTACGATTGGCATGAAGATAATAACGGCATCCCCGTACTGGATAAGGTTACACCACGTCAATATTTAAATGCCGATTCCACTATGATCGCTGCCAATACCAACTGGCTTGATGCTATATCACAAACAGGTATTCAGCATAACCACCAGCTTACCATTTCAGGTGGTAATGAAAAATCTACATCCTTGCTTTCGCTAAACTTTTTGCAGAATGAAGGAACACAGTTATATACAGGATTTAAAAGGTTTACGGTTCGCGTAAATACAGAATATAAAGTGATAGGCGATCATTTTACCATCGGTGAAAATATTGAAGCCTCTCATTTAATAGACAACAACCAGAATGTAACGCACCTGGCATTGGTGGAACCTTCCATCATCCCTGTACATTCTACTGATGGCGGCTGGGGCGGCTCTGCCGTTGCATTAGGTATGGATGATTACTGGAATCCTGTAAGAGAGCTTAGTTTAAATAAAGACAATGGCAACAAATACAATAAGATTTATGGCGATGTACATGCTAACGTTAAGTTCCTGAAGAACTTTAATTTCCGCTCTCAACTGGGTTTAATTTACACAGATGGCTATCACAGAACTATCCAGTTTACTTTCCAAGAAGCCGGTGGAAAATTCAATCCTATCAACAGTGTTGATCAATGGTACTGGAGAGAAACCACGCTTGATCTTACCAATACACTTAATTATAAATTAAATACCGGGAAACATAATCTTGATGTTTTGGCAGGTATGGAGGCCAATAAATATGTTACTGAATTTATGGACGCCAGGCGCCAGGCACTTGCCTTTGAAAATTATGATTACGCTTATATAAGCACTGCCACAGGTAATATGACGCTTGGCGGCGGCGGCGATAAATACAACCTGCTTTCTTACTTTGGTAAGTTCAACTATTCCTACAATTCAAGGTATCTTTTATCTGGATCACTAAGGTATGATGGTTCATCAAAATTTGGTTCTAATGAAAGGTTTGCTTATTTCCCGGCTGTTTCTGCCGGATGGCGCATAAGCCAGGAAGATTTCCTGAACGACAGCAAAGTTCTTTCTGATTTAAAGCTCAGGGTAAGCTGGGGCAAAAACGGAAGCCTTGCCGGTATAAATTCATTAAACGCCCAAACCTTTTTTGCACCTAATTATGGCTTTACATCTTACAGCATTGGCGGCAATGAGACCGGCGGCAACCTGCCTTCCGGCTTCTACAGGGTGCAAACAGGCAATGCAAATTTGAGATGGGAAGCTACTTCTCAAACCAACATTGGCCTCGACTTTGGATTTCTTAACCAGAAGCTTTCCGGCTCATTAGATTTCTACAGGAAATATACTGACGGTATGTTGATACGTCCACCTTACCTCGGCACATTTGGTGAAGGCAGTTATCAATACATTAATGCCGCAAATATGACAAATAAAGGTTTGGAACTTTCTCTTGCGTATAATGGTAATGCAGGTAAGGATTTTACTTACCAGGTTAGCGGCAACATTGCTTATAATACAAATAAAGTAAACGATTTGCCACAAACCGTTACCTACACATGGGGCGGTACTTCACAAAAGGAAGATGGTATTGCGGGTCATCCCTGGGGGGCTGTGTATGGCTTTATTGCTGATGGTATTTTTCAAAACGAGGAGGAAGTGGATAATGCTGCTGCGCAACCCGGCAAGGGAGTTGGAAGGCTTCGCTATAAAGATATTTCAGGCCCCGACGGCAAACCCGATGGTGTGATTGACTACAATTATGACCGCACCTGGATAAGCAACGGTTCTATCACTCCAAAATTTGAATACGGGTTTTCTATCAACCTTGCTTATAAAAGCTTTGACCTTTCTATGTTCTGGCAAGGTGTTGCAGGTGTTGACGTTTATAACGGATGGAAGAGCTACAGCGATTTTTGGAATGTATGGATACAAAATGGCTTCAACCATCCAACACGTGTGTTAGATGCATGGACGCCAAGTAACACCAAATCCACCATTCCTGCTTTGTCATTGAATAACGTAAACGATGAGCTTAGAACATCTACTTACTTTGTTGAGCCGGGACAGTATTTAAAACTCAGGAATATCCAGTTAGGATATAGCCTTCCCAAATCCTTTGCATCAAGGTTAAGTATGGATAAATTCTATGTGTATGTAATGGCGCAGAACCTGCTCATGTTTAAAAGCTCAAAGTTTACCGGGCCTGATCCTGAAAATCCGGAAGGCAGTGATTATGCAAATCCTTACGTAATACCAAGAATTTTTAAGGCAGGTATTGAAATATCATTCTAACTAAGCCGATGATCATAAACAAACATCTGATCTAATCAATAAAAAACAAACAGATGAAAAAAATATCAAATTATTTATTCTTATCAATAATTCTTCTTTCAATAGCAAGCTGCAAAAAGTTTTTGGATGTAACGCCGCAGGCCGTTGTTACAGAAGGGAATGTAAGCACGCCCGATAATATAGACGGGCTTGTAATTGCAGCCTATGCATGGTTGCCACACGAAGGGATTATTAACCAGAAATTAAGCCCCTGGCTGGCTGATATAAAGTCTGATGATTCTTATAAAGGCGGTGGTGGCATTGGCGACCAGATACCCTGGTATCAATGGGAAGTGTTTTCCTTAAACACGCCGAGCACAGGTAATAACGATGGCATATGGTATGCAGAATATGAGGGCGTATCAAGGTGTAATACCGCAATAAGAGCGTTGAATGTTTTGGATGCTTCAACTTATCCGCAAAAGGATCAGCGGATTGCAGAAATGAAATTCCTGCGCGGTTATTTTTTCTTGGACCTGAAAAAATGGTTTAAGTGGATTCCTTATTTTGATGAAAATGTAATGAATGATTCCATTGCAAAAATTCCAAACCGTCCTGCAGATGCACAAAATGATCTTGATATCTGGCAACATATATACGATGATTTTGCTGCTGCTGCAAGCGTATTGCCTCCAACACAAACCGAACCCGGCCGGCCAACAAAATATGCAGCCGAGGCAGAAATGTTGGAATGCCTGATGTGGATGGCTTATGAGCAGGATATAAATAATAAAGTGGTTAATATTAATACGGAAACATTATCCAAAGCGCTCACCATTGCTGACGATATTATCAACAGCGGCAAATACAGCCTTGCACCGGATTTTGCTATTAACTTTTTATTCGATTACGATAACAAATCGCCTGAATCAATATATGAATGGCAATACTCGCATGATGATGGAACCACCAATGGTAATTTAAACGGTGGCACGCCATTGAATGCGCCCTGGTGGCCTCCATATTTCAGTTGCTGCGATTTTCATAAAGCTTCATACAATATGGTGAATGCATTTAAGGTTGATGATAAAGGCATTCCGATTTTTGATGATTTTAATAATGAAGAGATTACCAATAAGCAATCTTATTTCGCCAATAATGAATGGGATCCACGCATCGGCCACACAGTAGCTATCCCGGGTTTACCATGGAAATATCAGCAGGAGCTGTTATTCGACAGCAGCGGTGCAAGAGACCCGGCTAACTACGGTTACTTCAATTCACTCAAAGAAAATGTGGAATCAAACAGCCCCGGCCTCGTTAATCTTTTCTGGATGTGGAATTCAAAAAATGAAATTGCCATCCGTTACGACCGGATATTATTGCAAAAAGCTGAAATACTCATCAGGCTCGGAAGGGAAAAAGAGGCATTGCCTATTATAAACCAAATACGGCAGCGTGCCGCTAACAGTACCGGTCGCCTGACTTTTGCAGATGGCAAGCCAACACTGGATTACAAAATAAGCCTGTACCAGGATGGTATTAACTGTACATGGACAAAAGATTTTGCATGGAAAGCATTGATGTGGGAAGACCGTTTAGAGTTTGCAATGGAAGGTGTGCGTTGGTATGACCTTGTTCGCTGGGGCGTTGCAGAACCCATCTTAAATGCCTACTTCGCAAAAGAATATCCACGCAACAGGTCATGGATGAAAGATGGAAAATTCACTTCAGGACGTGATGAATTTATGCCTATACCGCAACCGCAAATGAATTATTCATTCGGCGTATATAAACAAAATGTAGGCTATTAATTTATAACAATGATGGTTTGTCTCTTAAGAAATGGGTACGGTGCCTGCACAGGCAGGCATCTGCCCATAATTTAAAAAGTTGCGGGCGTATTAATGATTAATTATAAAAAACAGTTGTAATAGATAATTCACAGATGCATTTCTGCTTCTCACATAAAAAATTCTTTTTGCTTTTTGCCTGGGCTTTATTCATCATAGAAAATTCACAAGCACAGGCAGTACCATCGAACGTAGAATGGATAAGGCCAATAAATGAAAAAAGCCCTGCCATATGGGGCATTCATAATGGAATTGTGTTTGGCCTATGGACGTATGACATTGAAAACCCGGTAAAAGAAAAAGAAGGTGGTCCGCGAGGTTTAATACGGGTGGGTTATGAATACAAAGGGCACATTGATATGATCAATTTTATTGCGGTGGAACCTGTGGTTAATGGTAAAATGGAGTTTAGTGAAATCTCTCCGTCACGTGTTGACGGCAAATGGGGTAAGCTGATGTGGGCAAGCGACAGCTCAGGGCCCGGCCGTTATTATCCTGCTGCCATAAGCCGCGGTGTGATCACGCATCCTGATCCTCAGCATGCTGATGTGGAAGAACTTTCTTTATATGTTTTTATGGAGCAGTTCTTAAACGGCGCACATCCATATTTTAAGATTAGTATTCGCAGCGATAATCCTGAAGAAATATGTTTTGAGATACTCAATGAAGAAAACAGTGCGTCTATGCAGCGGTGCGCATTAACTGCCACAATGGGTAATTATTCAAGGCTGCGTTTTTTATACTTAAAAAATAAAATTGTAAAAGCAGGAGAATTATACAACGGGTTTGATGGAATTGATTTTATAGAAAAGAAAACATATCCGCTCAATGAATTATTAAAAGATAAAAATGATGATTATATTGTTCTCGCTGAAACTAACGAAAGTTTTGCTTCGCTTTCATCATGGCCGCAGCAGGGAGCTTATTATGCAAGATGGAGCTGGCGCTACCGGCCTTTTTTTAAATTAACGCAATACTGGAAAAAAGAAAAACAGCAGGCCGATACATCATTATGTGTGCGTGTAAACGGAAGAGCAAAATATTGGAGTGGCGGCAGCGTTAACAAAAGCAATTATATAGATATACCGGGCGGCGTGGCATTTGAGAATTTTGAAATGAGAGAAAAATATTATTCAGGTCAAAAGTTTTATTTTGGGCTAAGCAGGAAAACGCCGGCGGAAATAGCGCCACAGGTTGCTGAAATGAACAAGCCATAAAAACATAACAAGTTTCAAAAAAACCAAACCGTCTTAATGAATTAAATATTTATAATCGTGGTCAAAATCTATGTACTAACAAACCAAAAAATACACACATGAAAAAAAACTTATTATTTGTTTTAGCAAGTTTTATATGTGCAGGCGCTTATGCACAGTCGTTCAACGGCATTAATTCAGATCTCAGCAACATTTTTATGATGTCTGATGCCAAAACACGTTCTATCAGTCCTGAAAACTTCAATGGTGAAAAAGGCAAGGGCGGTATGGCAACAACCGGTACCGGCCTTAACGCATCAAGAGATTTAGGTAAAGGATGGAAGGTAAGTCCCAGTGTTGTTATTAAAGCGCATACAACCTTTACGGTTGCGGAAATTTCCGGCCCCGGTGCTATTCAGCATATCTGGATGACCCCAACCGGCAACTGGCGTTATTCCATCCTGCGTTTTTACTGGGATGATGAAACCACGCCATCCGTTGAAGTACCTGTAGGCGATTTCTTTGGCATGGGATGGGGTAAATATGCACAGATAAATTCCCTGGCTGTGAACGTTAATCCGGGCAGTGCATTTAATTGTTACTGGCCTATGCCTTTCAGGAAGAAATGCAGTATTACCATGGAGAATATTGATGATAGAGACATGGTGCTTTATTACCAGGTTGATTATACATTAACCGATGTGCCTAAAGATGCCGCTTATTTCCACGCACAGTTCCGCCGCACAAATCCATTGCCTTATAAAACAGATTACGTGTTGGTTGACAGCATCGTTGGTAAGGGCCAGTATGTAGGCACTTATATGGCCTGGGGCGTGCACAACAATGGCTGGTGGGGTGAAGGTGAAATTAAATTTTTCATGGATGGTGATAAAGAGTATCCAACCATTAACGGCACCGGCACAGAAGATTATTTCTGCGGCTCTTACGATTTTGATACCAGGAAGAAAAATGATGCTGGTGTAGAAGAAGTGAACTATACAGAATTCTCTACTCCATATGTGGGCCTTCACCAGGTAATTAAAGGAGATGGCCATTACCAGATTGCACAAAGATTTGGCATGTACCGCTGGCATATTGCAGATCCTATAAGGTTTGAAAAAAATCTTAAGGTAACGATACAGGCGCTTGGCTGGCGCGATGGCGGCCGTTATCTTCCTTTGCAGGACGATATTGCCTCAACAGTTTTCTGGTACCAGGCAGAACCGCATAATGCATTTCCGGCATTGCCTGACAAAGATCATCTGGAGGTGAATTAAGCAAGAATAGCATTGCTTCTGTAATATTGTAACCAATTACAATACAGTTCACCTAAAAATGCAGTTACAGTGAAAAAAAGTTTTGTCCTCATTCTTTTTGGTTTGTTCATATACATGCAGTTGTTTTCTCAGGGGAGCAATAGCAGTATTGCTCCCTTTAGAATAAGGCTCACAAACGGGCAGGGTTATACGTATGAACAGCTTTCCAAAAACAAACCTGTTGTTTTAATTTATTTTTCACCCACCTGCGATCATTGTAAGGAATTTACTGAAGCTATGCTGAAACGCATAAATAAATTACAGGACAAACAGTTTGTAATGATTTCTTATGAAAATTTAAAAGAAGTAAAAGCCTTTGATGACAGGTATAAATTATCCGGTCATCAAAATATAAAAGTTGGTTCAGAAGGTTACACGTTTGTTGTGCAGAAATATTATAACATTCAGCGCTTTCCTTTTGTTGCGGAATATGATAAAACAGGCAGGCTGAAAAAAATAATACGCGGAGATGTAGATCCGGAAGATATAGCCAGCCGGTTATAGAAAACTTTTAGCTTTTAAGTTATAAGATCACACCTAATACTCATATAGTGGAAAAGAAAGTAGCACTTAAAGATGTAGCACAACATATTGGCGTATCCGCAGCATTGGTTTCTTATGTATTGAATGGAAAAGAAAAGGAGGCGAGGGTTGGAGCGGATATGGCCAAGAAAATACGGAAAGCTGCTGCTGAATTGAATTACCAGCCAAACCTTATTGCCAAAAGCCTTAAGATGGGCAAAACAAAAACAATTGGGTTAATTGTAGCTGATATCTCAAACCCTTTCTTTTCAACTATAGCAAGAATTGTAGAAGATGAAGCAAAGAAGCACGGGTATGTAGTAATTTTCGGCAGCAGTGATGAAAGCGCAGAAAAGCAGCTTGATTTGATTGACGTGTTTTCAACAAGGCTGGTTGACGCTTTTATTATTGCACCAGCATCCGGTACGGAAAAACAAATTGAAACCATTGTAAAAAGAGGCATACCGGTTGTTTTAATGGACCGTTTTTTCCCGGGGTTAAAAGTTGATTGCGTTCATATCAACAACTTTAACGCTGCCGGCAAGGCGGTAAAGCAGCTTATTAAAAATAACCGCAGGAGAATAGGCATGGTAGCCTACGATACAATGCAGTCGCACATGCAGGATAGAAAGCAGGGATATAAAGCAGCATTAAAAGAGAATAATATACGCTTTAAAAAGCAATGGCTTATTGAGGCCAGCTACCAGAATATTGAAAAAGATGTGGCCGCAAAATTAAAAGCATTGCTTAAGCCTTTACAGGTTGATGCTTTGTTTTTTGCTACCAACTCGCTGGCCGTTGCAGGGTTGAAAGAAATAAACAAACTGGGCATTAAAGTACCTGATGATTTAGCCATTATTTCTTTTGATGAAAGCGATGCCTTTGATTTTTTCTATTCGCCGGTTACTTACGTGAGCCAGTCGCTGGCAGATATTGGTAAAGAAGCCATAAAACTTATTTTGAACAGGCTGCATAATAAAAGTAAAAAGAATGCTGATGTTATTGTAGAAGCCAGGTTGATTGTCCGCGAAAGTTGCGGCAGCAGGTAATAATTTTTTTATAGTAAGCTTAAACGATTAAAATATGATCATGAAACGATTGCAGGTTTATTCATCAAACCATTATTTGAAAATATTTTTTAAAACCTTAATCATTGGGCAGTTTATGATGTTTGCATCTTCGTGTAATAATTCAACTGATAAAACGCAAACGGCAGCAGCAAATGATTCATCAAGATACGCAAAGGGAACATTTGGTTACGATTTGAATTTTCTGCAGCAGCATGATAGTGTTATCATTTTAAAATCCAATAACGGCAATGCACAGGTAATTGTATCGCCTAAATACCAGGCAAAAGTTTTTACGTCAACTGTTGACGGCGAAAGCGGTTTTAGTTTCGGCTGGGTAAATTACAAGGCATTCAGCGGCCCCGAAGATGCGCACATGAATGCTTATGGCGGGGAAAACCGTTTGTGGCTTGGCCCTGAAGGCGGCCGCTTTTCTTTATTCTTTAAACCCGGCGATTCAATGGTTTTCGATCATTGGAAAACACCGGCTGCATTTGATACGGAAGTATGGAAGGTAACGGCACAAACTGACAATAGTGTTACCATGCAAAAAGATATGCAACTCACCAATTACCATAACACGCCATTACAGTTATCGGTTACCAGGGCGGTTGCTATTTTAAATAATGATGAAATACAATCCAACACCGGCATAACACTGAATGCAGGCGTTAAGGCTGTGGCGTATGAAACAACCAATACATTAATCAATACAGGCAAAGATGCCTGGACAGAAGCAACCGGCATGCCTTGTATATGGATATTGGATATGATGAAAAATACGCCTTCAACAGTAATTGTTGTGCCTTATAAAAATGCTAAGGGCGCCAACTTTGAAGATGTGGCTACAACAAATTATTTCGGCGAAATTCCTGCCGACAGATTAAAGCATGATGACGATAAACTTTTCTTCAAAGCTGATGGCAAAAGCCGTGGCAAACTTGGCATTAAACCTAAATATGCAAAGCCCGCTATCGGCAGTTATGATCCTGAAAACAAAGTGCTGACGATTGCAATGTTTGAACCCGATGCTTCAGCGAAATATTTAAACCAGGAATGGAATACAATAAAACCGCCATTTTCCGGCGATGCAGTAAATGCTTATAACGATGGGCCTTTGGCCGATGGTTCGCAAATGGGGCCTTTCTATGAAATTGAAAGCGTATCGCCTGCTGCTTTCCTTCAGCCCAGTCAATCACTCGTGCATAAACAATCGGTGTATCATTTCACAGGCGATCAAAAGGCATTGGATGCCATCAGCCAGCAACTATTAGGCGTGTCTTTGAACGAGGTGGAGCAGGCATTTAAATAACATAAACTATGAATGGGCGTGAAAGCGGTATTTCCGGTTAACAAAAAAATATAAAATCAATTTTAATAAAGTAAATAAAACGCAGAGCAAGGCGAAAGCGTAAGAGCAAAGCGCATGGTGAATGTAAACTGAACAATTAATATTCAACAACCAGCACACAGTAATCTATTAGGAATATATACAATGTTCTGCCTGTTTCGGGTTTTTACAGTATTGCGCATCATTCACTGCTAATAATTACAACATGAATAAACAAACAGATTATCCAAAGATTGGCATTCGCCCGATTATCGACGGGCGGTTAGGTGGCATTCGTGAATCACTGGAAGAAACTACCATGAAGATGGCGCAGCGTGTTGCTGCATTTTATACAAGCGAATTGCGTTATCCCGATGGTTCGCCCGTGCAATGTGTGATAGCAGATTCCTGCATTGGTGGAGTGCAGGAAGCAGCGCAATGCGCTAAAAAATTCGAAAGTAATAATGTTGGTGTGTCATTATCTGTTACGCCCTGCTGGTGTTACGGAAGTGAAACAATGGATATGAACCCTTATTTGCCAAAAGCTATATGGGGTTTTAACGGAACGGAAAGGCCTGGTGCTGTTTATCTCGCAGCAACGCTGGCAGCGCATAACCAGTTTGGTTTGCCGGCATTTGGAATTTATGGAAGGGATGTGCAGGATTTGGGTGATGAAACAATTCCAGCAGATGTAAAAGAGCGCCTGCTAAATTTTGCACAGGCAGGTTTGGCGGTAGCCATTATGCGTGGCAAATCTTATCTCGCCATTGGTTCTGTATGCATGGGTATTGCAGGTTCTATTGTAGTGCCTGATTTCTTTCGTGAATACCTTGGTATGCGCAATGAATATGTTGATTCAACTGAAGTCTTGCGCCGCATAGAAAAGAAAATCTATGACGAATCGGAATTGGAAAAAGCATTGGCATGGGTAAAGAAAAATTGTAAAGAAGGGGATGATTTAGCAAATGAAGAAAGCAAGCAATCGTCAAGGGAACAAAAAGATAAAGACTGGGAATTTGTTGTAAAGATGACGCTGATAATACGGGACCTGATGCAGGGTAACCCGCATTTGAAAGATAAAGGTTTTGGTGAAGAAGCATTAGGCCATAATGCAATTGTATCGGGTTTCCAGGGCCAGCGTCAATGGACGGATTTTTTGCCTAATGGCGATTTTTCTGAAGCGATTTTAAATTCATCATTCGACTGGAACGGTGTTCGTGCGCCTTATACCGTAGCAACAGAAAATGATTGCTTTAACGGAGTGAGCATGTTGTTTGGATACCTGCTTACCAATACGGCACAAATATTTGCTGATGTAAGAACCTACTGGAGTCCGGAGGCTGTTGAACGCGTAACGGGGTGGAGGCCGGAAGCTTCAGCAGCCAATGGTTTCATTCATCTTATTAATTCCGGTTCAGCCACATTAGATGGAACAGGGCAGCAGCAAAGAGATGGCAAACCTGCCATGAAACCTTTCTGGGAAATTAAAGAGGAGGAAGCAAACGCGTGTCTGGATGCAACCACGTGGTATCCGGGCAATAAAGGCTATTTCAGAGGTGGCGGCTTCTCTTCAAAATTTGTAACAAAGGGTGGCATGCCGGTAACTATGTGCCGCATTAACCTGGTGAGAGGACTTGGCCCTGTATTGCAGATAGCAGAAGGAGAAACCATCGATCTTCCGCAAAATGTTCATGATACTTTAGATAAGCGCACCGATATTACCTGGCCCACAACCTGGTTTGTGCCGCGCATAACAGGCAAAGGCGCTTTCACAGATGTGTATAATGTTATGTTGCATTGGGGTTCCAATCATGGCGCTATAAGCTATGGCCATATTGGTGATAAATTAATAACATTAGCTTCTATGTTGCGTATTCCGGTTTGTATGCATAATATTGACGAAGAAAAAGTTTTCAGGCCTTCTGCATGGAATGCATTTGGATCGGATGGTGAAGGTGCAGATTACCGTGCCTGCAATAATTATGGTGCGTTGTACGGCCGCTCCTAAATCTTCTTCAAAAGAGAGGCCTTACGGAAGACTTATAACATATAACAACTTTAAAATTATCACGCTCTGAGAAGTCCTTGCCTTTTAGGCAAGGACTTAGATGGGCTAATCAGGAAAGGCATGAAAAATAAAAGACCATCACTGTTTGTAAAAGACGGAATTAACTACTTTGGTCCATTTGCAGCAATCAGCGCTTTATTTTTTCTATGGGGAATAGCGCACGGCATGCTCGACACGCTGGATAAAAACTTCCAGATGATGCTGCATTTGGAAAAATGGGAATCGAGCTTTATTCAATTTTCCCTGTATGGCGCTTATTTTGGAATGGCAATACCCGCGGGCATGTTTATAAAAAAATACGGCTATAAAAAAGGGATAATTCTCGGGCTTTCGCTTTTTGCAGCAGGGGCTTTGATAGCTGCAGGTACTGCCACCTTTCAATCCTTCATTTTATTTTTGATTTGCCTGCTGATTATTGGCGCAGGCCTTGCAACGCTGGAGACCGCCGCCAATCCATATACAACAAAACTTGGTCCTCCTGAAACAGCAGAACGGCGCATTAATTTTTCCCAGTCTTTTAACGGGCTTGCCTGGGTTATAGGGCCATTAATCGCTTTATATATTTATGGTAATCAAAGCCATGTGGAAGGCGAAAAAATGATTTCCATTATTCTGCCTTTTGCCATAATCGGGTTAGTGGTGTTAGCCATTGCATTCATTTTTATGCGCATAAAACTGCCGGAGATAACAGAAGCAGATGAAATTGCTGCGCATGGCGGTGCGGTAACACAAACTTCAGAAACCGGCATAGTAACAAGCGTTGATGACCCGGCATATATATCTCCCAAACCA
>JAEWBD010000128.1 GCA_023391315.1 Bacteroidota bacterium
ATAGTATTATTTCTGATGTTGATTGTAAACCCATAGAAATTATTATTCTCAAAAGAGATGAAAAGGTCATGAGGAAATAGCAAGCCGCCAATATTACCCAGATCAATCACAGTTGGAGAATTGGCAAAGGATGAACCAAAATCAAGTCTTATTAAAGTAGAGTTAGTGCCCGCATCGTCACCCGCAGCTACAACGAAAACATAGCATTTACCATTAAATTCTTTTACCTGAATGCCTTCAGCATAAATAGGTATTAACCCATTAAAATTACCAAGATCAGCAGAGGTTGGCGTATTTAATAATGAATTGCCATAGTCGAGCCTAATAATATGCCCATTCTCATAATTTGATATAAATCCATAAAAATTACCATTCGCATCTTTTTCATAATCCATAAACACAGGTGTTTTTAGCAAATTGCCCGGGTTTCCGATATTTTTAGCCAAGGGGGTTGTATTAAATCCGGCAGTGCAAAAACTCCAATAATAATTAGAAGCACCGGCAGATAGATTAGTAAACTGAACAGGATTATTGATACAAACAGTATCCGGTCCTGTAAAGTTTGCAACAACCTTCACAGGTTCTACATTACAGGAATCAGCAACAAAAGAGGCGCACTTAGGATTAGTTTGATTAATTTTTGCATCTCCTACTATTTTACCATCCCATTTAGCATTACCCTGTTTATTTTTTAAATTATCGAATGTATAATAAGCCAACAATCCAGTTTGAGCCGCAGGATTAGGCAAAGAACGGTTCATGTATTGCTTTATATCAGTTTGAGACCTCGCAACTTTCCATACTCTCACTTCATTGATATACCCAATAAAATCTGCCGGATAAGGAGAAGCTACATTTGCAGTTGTTCCAATTTTTGTAAGCCAGTCGTTTTGGTGTAAATTACCAGAGGCAGGTACTTCATCCATTAAAAAACCATTGCGATAAAACTTTAGCGTTTGGCCATCATAAACCATGGCAATATGATAAGTTTTATTTAATTCAATTGGGCAAGCCCTCTTTGTTTCAAAAAAACCATTTGATGTTGTTATCTGAGCAACGGTTGGTCTTAATAAATAGTTTGCATCCCCTGGATTATCATGTTTTGAAACCACATCCCCACCGTCATATAATTCCGGGTAAGCGGTCGTCCGGTTTATTAATGCTTCAACAGTTAGTTTGTTCCCTGAAACATCAAGATCGCCCATTTGCACACCCGATATATCCTTATTTATTTTAAGCCAATTGCTGCAAGGTTGCTTATCGGCACAGGAAAATGAATAAGCCTTTACTTCATCTGAGTTTAAAGCACGGTTATAAATCCTCACTTCATCAAGCGTAGCATTTAACCAATAAGGGAATTGTATATTATTAAGCCTTCCAAATACTAAATCATTACTGTTCGAAAAAGTTAAGCCAGGTTGTTCTGAGTCCAGTACTAAATTACAATCGATATACAACCGTGCATGCAATCCATCGTAGGTATAAACCACGCTTCTCCATATATTTTTTTGGGCGTAAGGTGTATCCTGAACAGGTGATAGACCTGTACCAATACCATAATATGTCTGATGCACAGTATCGGGAATCCCTCCGCCACAATTGGTTCCCGTAAACATGCCATCATCAAAACGCAGCATGTAATTTCCTGTACTAAAATCATCATCTCCTTTTACTAAAACACTATTACCATGACAGGTTCCATAATAAAAACCAGTAGGTTTTATCCACGCGCAAACAGATATGGTGTTCCCCATATTTAGAGTATTACTATTTGCTATTTTTATATAAGTGTCAATACCATTAAACTGACAGGCACTATTTGCATTTCCATAATAGTCTGTGACTAAAGTAGTATTATTAAAAACAGGGTTATTGTCGTTGCCACTCGCGTCATTTGCATTTCCGTTAAAAGGGTAATATGCCATTAAACCTTTAGTAAGGTCAACCTGACTAAAGCTGATTAAGGGACATAATAAATATATAGTAATAATGATGAGGGCGAGCTGACTTTTCATAAACCTTGTTAAGCAGTTACCCACAAATTAAACCCAATTCAACTAAATAAAAAAATCCCGCAATGCGGGATTTATATAAAACTTATAAATACAATTACCAACTCCTGTTTAAATCCCAGCCCTCAAATTCCTTGGCTACCGCCGTTAAGAAAGAGGCGCCCAAACTGCCATCAACAATACGGTGATCGTAACTTAAAGACAAATACATCATGTGCCTTATTCCAATTGTATCACCTTGTTCTGTTTCAATTACCACAGGCCTTTTCTTGATAGCACCCACGGCAAGTATAGCCACCTGCGGCTGATTAATGATAGGCGTGCCCATCAAACTGCCAAAAGTGCCCACATTGGTTAATGTAAAGGTTCCGTCCAATGTATCATCGGGCTTAAGCCGCGCATTACGCGCTGCATTGGCAAGATTATTTACTTTCTTGCTTAAACCCACCAGGTTTAAATCATCCGCATTTTTTATTACAGGCACAATCAGGTTACCGTTTGTTAATGCCGTTGCCATACCAATGTTCAAATCTTTTTTTATAATTATCCTGTCCCCGTCAACCGAGCTGTTGATCATCGGGAAACGTTTTATCACCCTTACCAAACAATCAATAAAAATGGGCGTAAACGTAATTTTTGTTCCATGCTGCTTTTCAAATTCCTTCTTAATTTTTTCACGCCATAATACCATGTTGGTAACATCGGCCTCTGTAAAACTGGTAACATGAGCGCTCGTCTGCTTGCTCTGCACCATGTGTTTGGCAATCAGCTTGCGCATCCTGTCCATTTCAATTATCTCCACATTGCCTTCATATTCTTTCGGTAATTCTTCCGCATATATTTCTTCAACAGGCCTTATAGCTACAGAAGTATTTTCCGGCTTTACATTCATGTTTACAGGCTCACGGTTTACATTAGTTTCCGTCGGCGCTTTACCCCGGTTTGCTACATAATGCAAAATATCCTTTTTCGTAACCCTGCCCTCATTTCCCGTGCCCGGAATGCTTTCCAGTTCTGTCATGCTTACACCCTCACTGCTGGCAATATTCATCACCAGCGGCGAATAAAAGCGGTTTATTTTACCATTACCGGCAGCCTGCGGCATAGTATGCACCGGCGTATAAGGAATACTCCGTTCATCAATTGCCTCTTCCTCCAACTCTTCTTTCACATCACCCACAGGCGCAGGCACATACACATCATGGGTTTCAACAGGTGCATCTGCATTCGTTTCAATTTTTGCTATCACACTGCCAATGGGTACCACATCATTTTCCTTAAACAAAATTTCCGAAATTCGGCCTGCTGTTATACTGGGCACTTCACTGTCAACCTTATCGGTTGCAATATCCAGCACGGTTTCATCCTGCTGCACGGTATCACCCGGCTTTTTATGCCATTTTAAAATAGTTGCCTCCATTATGCTTTCGCCAAGTTTCGGCATTACCAGATCAACAATAGCCATAATTAATTTTTTTATTTTTAGTTTTTGGGGCGCTCGTCAATTGAAAAAATTTCAGCTTTTGTCCCGGCCATCCGCTTCAAGTCCTCGCTCCTTCGTCGCTGCGGGCTTTCCGCTGCTG
This sequence comes from Bacteroidota bacterium, assembly GCA_023391315.1. Taxonomy (GTDB): domain Bacteria; phylum Bacteroidota; class Bacteroidia; order Chitinophagales; family Chitinophagaceae; genus Parafilimonas. The sequence goes on from JAEWBD010000128.1 coordinate 3,596, forward strand.
TCCGGCAGCCCTTCAGCAAAATAACATTATTCAGCATTACTCAAACCATCTTCTATTAAATCAAAACATCCTGTAAAATAATTATTGCATATTGAGCATCGATTATTGAATGTTTCAAAAAATCCAAGCCTTAAATCAACAACCTTAATGGATTATTTCATTAGCAATTTCAATATTCAGCAATCAATATAATTTAATCTTTCCCTTCGCGCCAAAGGTAATGTAAACCGATTAACTGTTAGTTTTTACAAACCTGTACAACAAATACAATGCATTTACAGCCGTTAATTCAATATTCCGCTTTCTGTCAAACCTGAAATGCATGCGCCTAGTTTCAATTTTTTCGGCATTGCCAACAGCTATCCAAACCGTGCCCACAGGCTTATCTTCCGATCCGCCGCCCGGTCCCATAATGCCGGACACTGCCACCGCATAATCTGTTTGCATCACCTTTAAAACGCCACTTATCATTTCCCTTACGGTCTCTTCACTTACTGCGCCCACAGTGGAAAGCGTTTCATTATTTACCTGCAAAACATTTTCTTTTATGCTGTTGCTGTAACTCACCACACTTCCTTTAAAATAATCAGAAGAGCCGGCAATTGAAGTTATAAGATGTGCAATATAACCGCCCGTGCAGCTTTCAGCCGTAGATACCGTTTTATTATGCTGCCGCAGCACTTTGCCCGCTAAAATTTCAAACGGGATATCTTCATCAACCGCCAATACATCTTTTACTTCTTCTTTTAATATGGCAAACCTTTCATTTAACTCACGTTCTGTCTTTTCCTTATCGCCCTGCGCAGTTAACCGTAAGCGCACCATGCCATAATTGGGCAAATAAGCCAGCTTTATATTAGATGGAAGACTGCTTTCAAAACCTTTAATTCTTTCAGCCAAAAAACTTTCACCAATACCGGCTGTTAATAAAGTCCTGTGGCCGATATAAGGCAATTGAAAACGTTGCTGCAGCAGGGGTAAAACATGGTTATTCATGGCAGCCTTCATTTCATGCGGAACACCGGGCATGCTGATAAATATTTTTCCATCTTTTTCGAACAGCATATTGGGAGCAGTGCCCACTTCATTTTTCAAAACGGTAGCCACATCAGGCACCAAAGCCTGCCTGCGGTTGCTCTCAAGCAAAGGCAACGGGCGCTTAAACACTTCGGTAAACAAATAAGTAATATGTTCCAACGTTGCTTTATCCGTTATCATTTTGCCGCCAAAATATTCACAAAGCAAAGGCTTGGTTATATCGTCTGCTGTGGGGCCGAGGCCACCGGTTATTAAAATAACATTTGAAACAGCGCTTTCATCATCAAGCGCTTTCCATATTTCATTACGCTCATCGCCTACCGCTAAACGCCTGTGCACCCATACACCAATTTTATTTAACGCCTGCCCTATCCACGCGCTGTTGGTATCAATAACCTGTCCTATCAAAAGTTCATCGCCTATTGTTATAACAGAAACCCTAACCTGGTCCATATCCAATTATTATAGGCGCAAATGTATAATGCAACTTTCGTTTCCTGCAACGAAAAACAAAATCGAAATGTCATAATTATAAACCTGCCACCATGCAGTGTGTAAAACCCGTTTTCTTTTATAATTGTATCCTTGTCTTTGAACAAACGCTTAACCACGTCAACAATAGAAGCATTTAGTTTTACATTTGGCGCATTCTATAGCTTTAAATAAAACCAATGCGTACAGCTTTTATTTTTCTCTTAACTTATTTTTCTTTTAGTGTTAATGCACAAAATATTTCGCAAAAAATAAATGCGGCTGTAAACAATTTTTTGAACAATGAACAGCTTAAACACGCTGTTGTAAGTTTATATGTTACCGACGAAAATGGTAACCAGGTTTATGCACTGAATGAAGAATATGGCCTGGCGCCCGCCAGCACGCAAAAGGTTTTTACTTCAATTGCAGCTTTAAGTTTACTGGGTAAAGATTTTACGTATAAAACAGAAATGGGTTATACGGGTAGTATTAAAGATGGTAATTTAAATGGAGATCTGATTATAAAAGGTTATGGAGACCCAACTTTTGGAAGCTGGCGTTATAGCAAAACGAAACCTGCATCTGTTTTAAATTTTATTGTTGCCAAATTAAAAGATGCAGGCATTCAAACCATTAACGGTAATATTATTTTAGATGATGGCGCTTTCAGTTACCAGCCTTTGCCCGGCGGTTATATATGGGACGATATGGGTAATTATTACGGTAGCGGAAGCTGGGCCATTAACTGGCGCGAAAACCAGTACGATTTAATATTGAAACCGGGCAAAAACATTGGCGATACATCAGCTATTATTAAAACTTCGCCGCCAATTCATATAAAGGAATACAATAATTTTATTACAACTGCAAAACCAAATTCAGGGGACAACACTATTCTTTACCTGGCACCTTACGGCGATCATGCTTTTGCCGAAGGCACTATTCCTGCCGGGGTTAAAGATTTCACGGTTTCCGGTTCTTTGCCTTATGCCGCAGATCAGCTTAAAGCAGAGCTCGATTCTTCTTTGCAGAAAAATAAAATAACTGTAAAAAACTCAATTATTACCGGCGCTTCATTTGCCAAACAATATAAAGCCATTTCAGCCGCTGTAAATATTATTGCAACCTATAATTCTCCAACGCTTGACAGTATTGTTTATTGGTTTATGCAAAAGAGCATTAATCTCTACGGAGAATGTTTATTAAAAACAATTGCTTATCAGCAGCACCATTATGGTTCTACTGATGTTGGTGTGGCTGATTTAAAAAAGTTCTGGCAGCAAAATGGTGTTGATTCATCTTCCATCAACATATCGGATGGCAGCGGGCTTTCGCCGCAAAATCGTGTTACCACGTATGCTTTGGTGAATGCTTTAATATATGCTAAAAAGCAAAGCTGGTTTCAAAGTTTTTATAATGCTTTGCCGCTTTATAATAACATGAAATTAAAAAGCGGAACCATAAGTGCCTGCCGTGCTTTTGCAGGTTATCATACTGCTGCGAATGGAAAGAAATATGTGGTGGCGATAATTGTCAATAATTATGATGTAAGCAAAGGCAACATTACATCTAAAATTTTTAAAGTATTGGATACGTTGAAATAAACAAATCTATAACCTGCAATCCGTCTCAATAATTCTAATATCCGTCTCATTCTTTTTTATCATTCGCTGTAAAACAGATATACATTAATTTTCGCACTGAAATTTGATTGATGCTATGTGTAAGAATTTTCTGAGCCTGCTGCTGTTTATGTGTTTTACATTTTTTGCATTAACCGTACAATCGCAGGGCAATACACTTTTTAAATTGTTGCCTGCTGATCAAACAGGCGTAACGTTCAATAACCATGTAACTGAAAGCGATAGCTTTAATATCCTTAACCAGGCTAATATTTACAATGGCGGCGGTGTTGGCATAGGCGATTTTAATAAAGACGGCCTGATGGATATTTACTTCGCCGGCAACATGGTTTCAAACAAGCTTTACCTCAATAAAGGAAATTTAAAATTTGATGATATAACGGATGTTGCAGGTGTTACCGGAAATCATCACTGGTGTACAGGTATAGCTGTTGTTGACATAAACAATGATGGCTGGCCGGATATTTATGTATCCTGTTCTTTTCTTAAGAACAATACGCCAATGCGCACCAATCTTTTATATATCAACCAGGGATTGAACAGAGATAATATTCCAACATTCAAAGAGGCTGCAAAACAATACGGTCTTGCTGATACAGGTTTTAGTACACAGGCCTATTTTTTCGATTACGACAAAGATGGCGATCTTGATATATACCAGGTCACCAATGAGCTATATGATCCTAAAACACCTATTCGCTTCAGGCCTAAGGTAAAAGATGGCAGTGCTTTAAATACAGACCGTTTATACCGTAATAATGGTGATGGAACATTTACCAACGTTTCAAAACAGGCAGGTATAACAATTGAAGGCTGGGGCCACGCTGCCTGTATTACAGATATAAACCTGGACGGCTGGCCTGATATTTATGTGGCGAACGATTTTGTTTCCAACGATCTGTGTTATATCAATAATCACGACGGCACTTTCACCGACAGTTTACCAGAATATTTTAAGCATACTGCATGGAATGCAATGGGCTCTGATGCTGTTGATATAAATAATGATGGCTTCACTGATCTTATATCACTTGAAATGTTGCCGGAAACAAATATGCGCAAGAAACGCATGCTCAGCGGTAATGAATATTATAACTATCTCAACAGTGCAAAATTTGATTACACGCATCAATATGTGCGCAATGTATTGCAATTAAAC
>JAEWBD010000244.1 GCA_023391315.1 Bacteroidota bacterium
GGTATGCAAGGCAAACAGATCGTTCATTAAAGTAGGATTACTGCTGCTTTCCACTGTTTTCTGTATAAGAAATACCAGCACGTTTATAATAACGAGATTTTTGATTATCAACGGCAATATCTGGAAACCACCTGGCCTGAATTCTCTCATTCAATCAGTTTAATTAGTTCTTTAATTTTAATTGTATAACGTTTTCTATGTGATGCGTATGCGGAAACATATCAACCGGTTGTATTTTTTCAACAGAATATTTCTCCCCAAGTATTTGCAAATCCCTTGCCTGTGTTGCAGGATTGCAACTTACATATACAATGAGCGGCGCTTCAATGTGCAACAGCTTTTCTGAAAGCTTATTGTGCAACCCTGCCCGCGGAGGATCAACAATGATAACATCTGGCTTGCCTTCTTTTTCAAAAAAATCATCTGTGCATATATCAATAACATCCCCTGTATAAAAAGACGTATTTGCAATGTTGTTTAAAGCAGCGTTTTCTTTTGCATCATCAATAGCTTCGCTGATAACTTCTACACCAACAATTTTTTTCGCCAGCCCGCTTACAAAGATACCAATGCTGCCGGTGCCGCAATATAAATCATACACCACTTCTTTACCCGATAATTCTGCAAAATTGCGGGCAATCGTGTACAGCTTTTCTCCCTGCCTTGTATTGGTTTGAAAAAAAGATTTCGGGCTTATTTTAAATTGATAGGCTTCCAGCTTTTCCACGATATAACCTTTGCCATAAGCCACCTTTGGTGTGAGATCGTAGATGCTGTCGTTGCGTTTGCCGTTGATGGTATAAAGCAATGTGGTAACCTGCGGAAATTGCTGCCTTATAAAATCAAACAGCAATTGCATGTTAGCTTCATGTTCATAAGCCAGGATAATATTCAGCATTATTTCACCGGTGGTGGCAATGCGCACCATCATATTCCTTAGCCAGCCCGCATGTTGCTTAAAATCATAAAATGGAAAATTATGCTCACGGGCAAAAGCAGCAATGCCATTTCTTAAAGCATTGGTAGGTTCTGCCTGCAGCCAGCATTTATGTATGTCAACTACTTTATCAAAAACGCCTTTGGCATAAAAACCTGCAACGCTGGTATTGGCAATGCTTTCTGTATCTTTTCCTTCACGCAGCATTTGCCTGAACTCATTTTCAGGGATGAATTTTTTTGCTGAAAATGAATACTCAAGTTTATTCCTGTAAAATTTAGTTTCTGCTGCGCCAACTATATTTTGCATTTCGGGCAGCTCAACTTTTCCTATTCTTTTCAATACATCAAATACCTGCTGCTGCTTATATTCAAGCTGTTTTTCATAAGGCAGCATTTGCCACTGGCAGCCGCCACATACGCCAAAATGTTCACAGAAAGGCGTAACCCTGTTATCGGAAAATTTTTTTATGCGGAGCGGAAAACCCTCAGCCCAGTCTTTTTTGCTTTTGTATAATTGTACATCAGCAACGTCGCCGGGCACTACGTTTTCAACAAAAACAACTTTCCCATCAATCCTTGCAATAGATTTTCCTTCCGCTGCATAATTTTCAATTAGAATATCTTCAAGTATTACTTTTTGTCTTCTTTTTCTCACGGCTGCAAAATAAATTCATTCAGTTTTGGAATAGTATAAATTAACATGTTATAATAATGATGTTTAAAAATTTCTTTTTGTAAGGTTATCATCCGGCCTCTTAAACTATGTAGATGCCAGCGGGCTTTAAAAAGCTGCTTTTATATACAGGAGGAAATTTGTTCTATATATTTTATTTTGATTTAGATGGTACTGATTAATTACCATTCACACCCGGTTAACAAAAGCAAAGGGATATTGAAATATCTTTACGCCCAATTTTAGACCAATGAGAATATTTTTGGCTGCAGCAATTTTAATGTTCTGCACTTCTCTTAAAGCCCAGTTGCAACCAGGATACGAGGTAAAAGCCACTACCGATTTTAAGAACGCGAAAATGTATCTTGGTACTTATTATGGTAAAAATAAAAGGCTTTCAGATTCTGCTATAGCAGATGCCAATGGCCTGGCCATTTTTAAAGGAAGCGCAAAATTACCGCAGGGCATTTACTTTATAGTATCGCCGAAATATGTAATACTCTTTGAGCTGCTGATGGATGAAAAGCAGCATTTCTCACTGGCTTATGATTCTACCAAACCGGGTGAAATAAAATTTACCGGCTCGCCGGAGAATGAATTGTTTTCTGATTATACCGTCTTTCTCTCCAAAGTTTCACCAGCACTCAATGCACTCCAGCAAAAAATGAAAGCGGCTAAAACCGCTGCTGATTCGTCTGCGGCGGCGAAGGAACTCGCTGCAAAAGCAGGTGAATTAACAGCATTCAGAAATAATATCGTTAATAATAAGCCTAACAGCCTGCTGGCGAAATTGCTGGAAATAGCAAAGGTGCCCGAAAGGCCGCAAATGCCAAAGCGTGCAGATGGAACGCTGGATTCGCTGTATCCATTTTATTATGTAAAGGATCATTACTGGGATAGTGTTGATTTTAATGATGACATGATATTGCACACGCCTTTTTTTGATTCGAAGCTTGATGAATATTATAAATATTATGTGTCACCCAACCCTGATTCAATTATCAATGAAGTGAATTATATGATGCTCGCTTCAAGGGAAAATAATGATGTGCATACTTATCTTCTGGGAAAGTTTACTGATAAATACATCAATCCGGAATTCATGGGGCAGGATAAGGTTTTCCTGTTTTTATTTCAGAACTATTATTCAAAAGGGGATACAACCTGGCTGAATGAAAAGCAGCGCAAATATATTTTTGACCGGGCCTACAGTTTAATGGCGAACCAGATAAATGAACAGGCATCTCCGCTTGAACTTTCAGATACATCCGGCAGGGCGCTATCGTTGTATAACATTAAAGCGCCATTAACGTTTGTTGCTTTTTGGGATCCGCATTGCGGGCATTGTAAAACGCAGATTCCCAGGCTCGATTCTTTTTACACAGCGAAATGGAAGAATGAAGGTGTAAAAATTTTAGCGGTTTGCACTAATGATGCTGTTGTTGACGACTGGAAAAAATTTATTGTTGACAATAAATTGAATGGCTGGTATCATGGTTATGAAACACCACAGAAGAAAGCGGAGCTTGCTGCCAACAAACAGCCCGATTACCGGCAGCTATACGATATATTTCAAACGCCAAGTTTCTTTTTGTTAGATGAGCATAAAAAAATAATAGCCAAAGGGCTAAGCCTTGAACAATATGATGAACTGATTGCTGCCAAACTAAAATCATTACCGGTTTCCCAATAGCTGTTATGAAAAAGATTGTTTTCTTATTTGCCTGTTTTGCAACTGCGGCAAGTATTGCTAATGCGCAAACTCTGTTTACGTATGGAAAATATAAAGTTTCCAAGCAGGAATTTTTGGAAGCCTATAACAAGACCCCTGATTCTTCGGGTAACAGGCAGGAAAGAATGAAAGAATACCTTGACCTGTATATAAATTTCAAATTGAAACTGCAGGCCGCTTATGATGAAAAGATAAATACAAATGCAGAGCTGAAAGCTGAAACCGAAAATTTTAAAACGCAGCTCACAGAGAATTTTATCAACAGGCAGGCAAATCTCGCAGGCCTCGTACATGAAGCTTTTTTGCGCAGCAGGAAAGATATTTTAGTGCGGCAGGTCTTTGTTCAGTTTGACGGCGGTGATACCAGCTCGGCGTATAATCAAATATCAAAAGCGCTGGGCGAGTTAAAGGCGGGTAAAAATTTTGAAAAAATTTCTGTTCAGTATTCCAACGTTAAAGCTGTAAAAGATGTCAAAGGAACTGTTGGCTACATAACTGTATTCACCTTGCCTTATTCAATCGAAAATATTATTTATAATCTCAAGCCGGGGGGCTTTTCAGCAATATATAAATCAGGCGCAGGTTATCATATTTTTAAAAACGCAGGTGAAAGGGCCGCTATTGGAAGAAGAAAAATTCAGCAACTATTATTTGCTACGCATGATTTTTATTCTGTTGCGCAATTGAATGAAGTGAAGCAGCAGGCTGATTCTGTATATAATCTTTTGCAAAATGGTACTTCATTTACCACATTCATGCCGTTATACGGCCATAATTATGATGGTAACGCCCCGGATAATACTATTGAGATAAAAGCAGGTGAATACACCAGTGATTTTGAAAAAGAAGCTTTTGATTTGAAAGAAGCAGGTGATGTTTCAAGACCGTTTAAAACTGCGTATGGCTACAACATAATCAGGCTTGTTGAAAAACTGCCGGTGCCTTCCCATGAAGATGATGCAGCATTTGAAACTTATCTGCAAACCCAAATACAAAATTCAGGCAGGCTTGATGCGGCTAAAAATAAGCTTGTTAAAACCTGGCTTGGCATAACAGGTTTCAAAGAAACAAATTATAATAAAAATGATTTATGGATATATACTGACAGTTCATTAAGAAATACCGGCAGAATATTTGCATCATACAAAGCCTTAAAGCCGGAAACGGTTTTATTTCAATTCACAGGCAGGAAATTTACAGTTGAAGATTGGCTCAGTTACCTGCAATCCCGGAATATATTTTCAAGAAAGGAGCCTTCTGGTTACAGCAGGCAAATGGATGATTTTATTTGGCTAAGCTGCAATGAATATTACAGGTTGCACATTGAGGATTTTGATTCTTCAATTTCAGAACAGCTAAAAGAATTTTATGAGGCGAATATGCTTTTTTATATTATGGATAAGCATGTGTGGAGCAAAGCTTCTAATGATACCGCAGGTTTAAAGAAGTATTATGAATTGCATAAAAGCAATTATACATGGCAAAAAAGCGTTACTGCACTTGTACTATCGACGCCTGGGAAAGCTATCGCAGATTCAATTGCAGTGAAGATAAAAAATAATCCTTCCAAATGGCGAGGCATTGTGGCAGCTTATAATGAAGTATATGCTGACAGCAGCCGGTTTGATATAAATGAATTGCCGGTAAAAGCAAAGATTGAACATGAAGTGAATTTTCAAACATTGCCCGAAAGCAACGAGGCAGGGAACGTTTATACTTTCGTTCACGTATTAAATCTCAATGATAAGCCTGCGCAAAAAAGTTTTGAAGAAGCCAGGGGGGCTGTTATAAACGATTACCAGGAAGAGATTGAAAAGACTTGGATAAAAAATCTCAGAACGCAATACCCTGTTTTCATAAATGAGCCTGTTTTAAAAGCGCTGCATTAAATATAGTAATTAACAAATACTTAGTAAAAACATAAATATTATGTATTTTTTAAAAAATAATATCCCTGTTTGTAGGCTTCTATATTTTGTTAATGTTAATTTTGCACGCATTCCACATGGATATAAAACCCAAAACCACAAATAATTCTTCATGGTACAAGTAATTACTGGGACTCTGATAGGTTACGTACTAACTTTCTTCCTGCTGCCTTTAGTAATCAAATTTGCAAGTGATAATAATCTTTACGATGTTCCGGATGAGCGTAAAAGACATAATCACGGTGTTTCTTCATTAGGGGGTGTTGCTATATTCTCGGGCCTTATTATGAGTTTGCTTTTAGTGTCTGATTTTAATAAGATGCACCTTGATTTCCAGTATTTCATTGCAGCATTTTTTATTATTTTCAGCGTTGGTGTTGTAGATGATATTTTTGTTTTAAAAGCCTGGAAAAAATTCCTCGGCCAGTTTCTTGTTGCCGCCATGCTTACTTTAAAAGCAGGTGTGTTAATTACAAGCCTTCATGGTTTTTTGGGGATATATGAACTAAGTTTTGGCGCAAGCGTTTCCATAAGCTTTTTTACCATTTTATTACTCATCAATTCTTTTAATCTTATTGATGGCGTTGATGGCCTTGCAGGTTCCTTAGGTTTTATTTCCTGCCTTTTATTGGGTGTTTTCTTTTTAATGAATAATGTTTTTACTTATGCCATACTCGCATTTTCAATGTGTGGCGCACTGCTTGGATTTTTGATGTATAATTTTCCGCCTGCAAAAATTTTTATGGGCGATTCCGGTTCTACTTTAATTGGATTAATTACTGCCATACTTGCTATAAAATTTGTTGAAAGCGGCCCTATACAATCAAGCCTTGCAAACCAGTCAACACCGGTAATAGCATTTGGTATCCTGCTTATACCATTAATGGATGTATTGCGTGTATTTGCACTCAGGATATATAAAAAACAATCTCCTTTAATACCAGACAGGAATCACCTGCACCATCTTTTGCAGAATAAAGGCCTGTCGCATGCTGAAGTAACTATTACTTTATTACTTTCTCAATTTCTTTTTGCCGGGATTACATTCATTTTACAGGACATTAATATTAATATAATCCTGGGGATACAGTTTGTCGGTTATTTCACTTTGGTATATGTGGTAAATAAGTATATCCCTGTTCGCAAAAAAATGCATATTGTACCTGCCGAAATTACAAGCACCAGCCTGCAGGGCACCACTAAGGTTTACCAGATTTACCCGGCTGCCGAGAAAGTTTCTGTTGGGGAAGATTCTTAATTTTTTTTGAATCCTTAGATTTGCGCATCTAAAATATACTATTATGGATCCGGAAGAATTGGAACTGGTTATGGATGATGCCGAATCGTCTATGCAAAAAGCTATTAGTCACCTGGAAGTTGAGTTAACAAAAATCCGTGCAGGCAAAGCAAACCCTGCTTTGGTTGATGGAATCTTTGTTGAATATTATGGGAACCCTACTCCAATTGCACAGGTAGCTAATATTTCGATACTCGATGCAAGAACAATAAGCATTCAGCCCTGGGAAAAAAATATGTTGCAAGCAATTGAAAAGGCGATATTACAGGCGAATATTGGCATAACTCCGCAAAATGATGGTAACCAGATAAGGCTTTTTCTTCCACCTTTAACAGAGGAAAGACGAAAAGAACTTTTTAAGAAAGCAGGCGCCGAAGGAGAGCAGTCCAAAATTGCCATACGAAACATCAGGAGGGATGCTATTGAGGAAATAAAACGCCTGCAAAAAGATGGGTTAAGTAAAGATGCAGCGGCCGATGCAGAAGAATCCGTGCAGCAAACAACAAATAAATTTATAACACTTGTTGACAAACATCTTGCTGCAAAAGAAAAAGAGATGATGGCTATATAAAGTTTGATTCTAATAATATTTTAAAGGGTTTCAATTACTGAAACCCTTTATTTTTTATTTATAATTTCGTCTCAAACCGGAGTAACACGTAAAAATTTTCGGATGCATTAGCCATAATAAGTAAAATGCATATTACATCAATTGTTATGTTTGCAATCCCGGAAGCATTCATGCAGCGTTAGGCAGTTCAATAAATAAATCATTCAAAATATTCTTGTACAAAATCTTTATCATAAAACAATAATATGGCTATGAAAAAATATGCTGATATAGGCCTTATAGGGCTTGCTGTAATGGGCGAAAACTTAGTGCTTAATATGGAAAGCAAAGGCTTTACGGTAGCTGTTTATAACAGAACGGTTGAAAAAGTTGACAAGTTTATGAGTGGAAGAGGGGCTGGTAAAAACTTTATTGGCGCCCATTCTATTGAAGAACTGGTGGCTTCCCTTGAAAGGCCCCGTAAAGTAATGATGCTTGTAAAAGCCGGTCAGCCGGTTGACGATTTCATAGAACAGATTATCCCGCATCTTGAACCCGGTGATATTATTATTGATGGCGGCAATTCACATTTCCCCGATACTATTCGCCGCACAAAATATGTGGAAAGCAAAGGATTCCTTTATATCGGCACCGGTGTTTCAGGCGGTGAAATTGGTGCCCTTCGCGGCCCTTCCATCATGCCGGGTGGAAGTGCTGCAGCCTGGCCTGCCGTGAAAAATATTTTTCAATCTATTGCTGCAAAAGTTGAAGATGGCTCACCTTGTTGCGACTGGGTGGGCAGCGATGGCGCCGGACATTTTGTAAAGATGGTGCACAACGGTATTGAGTATGGCGATATGCAGATTATTTGCGAAGCCTACCAGATAATGAAAGACTTGCTGGGCATGACAACCGACGAAATGCATGAAGTTTTTAAGAAATGGAACAGTGAAGAACTCGATTCTTATCTTATAGAAATTACAGCCGATATAATGGCTTATAAAGATAAAGATGGCGTGCCCATGCTGGATAAAATACTCGATACTGCAGGGCAGAAAGGCACCGGCAAATGGACAGGCACGGTGGCGCTTGACATGGGCGTGCCATTAACATTGATTGCCGAATCTGTTTTCTCCCGCATGGTATCTGCGCAAAAAGATATGCGTGTGGAAGCATCCAAAGTGTTAAGTGGCCCTAAGCCTGCATTTAATGGAGATAAAGCACAAATGCTTGATGATTTAAAGATGGCGCTGTATGGTGCAAAACTTGTTTCTTATGCGCAGGGTTACGATTTGCTGATGGCTGCCGCGAAAGAATATAAATGGGATTTACATTATGGAGATATTGCGCTTATGTGGCGTGGCGGTTGTATTATCCGCTCTGCATTTTTAGGCGATATTAAAAAGGCATTTGATAAAAATCCGAGCCTGGCACACCTGCTGCTTGATTCATTCTTTGCACAAAAAACCGAAGCAGCGCAAAATGGCTGGCGCCGGGTTTGCGCTGCAGCTTTAACCAATGGCATTCCGGTGCCGGCATTGGCTTCTGCGCTTTGTTATTTTGATGGTTTCCGCAGCGAACGTTTGCCGGCAAATCTTTTGCAGGCGCAGCGTGATTATTTTGGTGCACATACGTATGAGCGTGTTGATAAACTCCGTGGTGAATTCTTTCATACCAACTGGACGGGTGAAGGCGCCGACACGGTTTCAACAGCGTATAACGCGTAAATTATATCAGTAAAAGGGTTACAAAAAAATGCATCAGCGTTTGCTGATGCATTTTTTTGTTGGCAGCAGGCTGCGCTTGTCCAACTTGAATAAGACCCAATGTTGTATGTGCGTGCTTTTGTTAAGCTGGTGGAAAGGAAGGTGAGGGCGGTGTCGCCAAAGTCAGCAGGTTACCATCTGGGTCATAAACTTGTGCCAATGTCGAATAGTCTCCCTGAATATCTTCCCCAATTACAATCCCAACATCCTGAAGCCTTTTACGTTCGGCAGCCACATCATCAACATACAAAAAAATCGTGCCTTTGCCTGCAATCTCTTTATCGGTGGAAAGCGCCAATCCACTTTGTTCAAATAGCTCCCATTGCACCAGCGTGTTCATGGGGCGGTTATCCGGTCCACGACCAAGCAGCCAGGTATACCAAACTTCGGCCCTCGGAAGGTCTGTTGTGAGTAAGGAAGTGTAGATTTTTTGGAGTTTCATCATAGTAAATATTTAGAAGTTCAACTAATAATTTGTAATAGTTTTTTATTTGGCTGAAGCTTGTAAAAGTAACGGCTTGAACGGTGTGGTGCTACTCTGTGCTTCTTTTTCCCGCAACTGAAGCCAAATCATGAACTAATGTACAAGTTTTTATACTGCTAAAGCCGACTAACCGGTATATTGTTGCGCTCCAGAAAAAAATTACAGGTGGTTACACCTGCGATTGTTGAATGCCGGTTTTATGCCAGGCTTTGCCCTATCAGCAAATGGGTACTTAGTACAATCCTGTTCCAGAGATTGATGGTAACCACGGCCATGATAATTTCTGCAATTTGGGTTTCATTAAAAAATTGTAAGGCCTTTGTATAGGTTTCATCCGATAATCCATTTTGATGGATTAACGTTATTTCTTCGGTTATGGCCAGCACTATTTTTTCTTCATCCGTAAAAATATCCCCGGCTTCCCGCCAGGCATTCAGCAAAAAAATGCGCTGGTTGGTTTCACCATTTTTAATGGCGTCCTGCGTATGAATGTTGATACAAAATGCGCAACCATTAATTTGGGAAGCACGGATTTTTACAAGTTCCCTGGTTGTTTTAGCTATAGAACATTGTGCCAGATACGTTTCTAAACCAACCATTGCTTTTAAAGCATCTGGCGCTACTGCTTTAATGTTGAATCTCTTTTGCATTGTCGTATTCTTTTAAAATTGTTCAATGCAAAATTGAAAAATGCCAAAGAAGTAAAACTTAAACTGGTTTAAGAAAGGCGCTTCTTACGAATTTCACTTAAATATTCGGGTGTAAATCCCAAAAAAGATGCGAGTAAGTATTGTGGGATGCGCTGCGCAAATTCGGGATACCTTTCTACCGATTGTAAATAAAATGCTTCTTTGGAAAGCGAGAAAAGATACTTTACCCGCATTTGAGCCGCTGCATAAGCCCGCTGGTAAATAAAGCGGAAATAGCGTTCCATTACCGGAAAGGCTTTTACCAGTTTTTCCTGGTTGTCCTGGGTGATGTAAAGTATCCTGGATTTTTCTACGGCCTGTATATAGAATGCTGAAGGAGTTTTGTGTTCGTAAGCAATGTTATCAGTCATCCACCAGGTTTCTATGGCAAATTCGGTGGTTTGTTCAATGCCTTTTTCGTTGATGAAAAATTTGCGCAGCAAGCCGTCCAATACAAAATAATGATGTTTGCATATTTGTCCTTCTTCTAACAAATTTTCTTTTTTAGCCACATTTTTGATGGTGAAGAATTTTTGAATGGCATCAAATTCATCGGTTGAAACCTGTGCGAATTTGTCTATATGCTTTTTAAAAATATGCAACATGGAGGATTTGGTGTGTTGTTTTTATGAGTGTATGTAATGTTAAAGGCTTGGCGAAGTGCGAATAATAGCGCTTAGTCAGCCGGTAACTGAAGCCCAATAGAATTAGTGATGATGAAGATAAGAACTAAAGCTGAATAGAATTACGTCTGCCGAAACCAAAGCTGAAAATGATTTGCAGCCGATTGCTTCAATGTCCAGCCATGCTATTGCAAATGCACTGTTGAACTAAACCTACGGAAGCCTTCCGCACTATCCGTAACTTTAGTCCTCACCAAAAAGAAAAAAATATGACAACGAAAAAAAATCGCCGGAAGAACTGAGGTATAATAAGTACCTCAATCGCGCCTGCCGTGAAGTTAATGGCTTTACAGCACTCTTACAACGTTTCGAACGCAATATCTCTGTGCTGGGCCGTAGCCGCAGAACCTTTGATAACTACAGCCGTCATGTAGCTGCCCTCGCATTACACTTTCAATGCCTGCCAACAGAACTCGGACCAGACCAGGTGCAGGATTACCTCTATAGCCTGCAGCAACGCAGCCACACACCTTCCCAAACCTATTTTAAACATACAGTGTATGGCCTGCGCTTTTTATTAAAAACAGAAGGCCTGCCTTATAGTTACCTCAAACTGCCGGCAATAGCCCGCTCTAAAAAACTGCCCGTAGTATTAAGCCGCCGGGAAGTATGGCAAATGCTTAAAACAGCATCATTGCTTAAACATAAACTGCTGGTGGGTTTACTGTACGGATGTGGCCTTCGCTGTATGGAGGTACGCAACCTGGAAGTAAAGCATCTTGATCTTGACCGCAGGTTATTGCACATCGTACAAAGCAAAGGCAACAAAGACCGCCTGGTACCCCTAAGCGAACATCTTATCCGTGGCATTAAAACCTATATAAACATAGAGCATCCTGTAAAATATCTTTTTGAAGGCAAGGGTAACCCCGAAGGCAAAGGCTTCGATGGCCGCTACAGCCAGCGTGGCGTGCAATGGGCAGTAAAACGCATTGCAAAAGATGCAGGCATCATTAAAGAAGTGAACGTGCACATGCTGCGCCATAGTTATGCCACGCATTTACTGGAAGATGGCGTTAATATCATCATGGTTCAAAAGCTGCTGGGCCATGCCAATATAGAAAACACCATGGTGTACCTGCACATCTGTACCCCACCGGATAAGCTGCCGCAAAGCCCGCTGGATAAAGTGTTTGCCTTATGCAGCCGCAGTGGGAAGTAGCCCATGTATTGCAGCGCACCCATCTGTCATCGCTTCGCCTCACCATCCATCAGCAAAAAACATTGCGGGCTATTGAGCAATGCCGCACGGCAGCCCTGGGCGGGCATATAGATGCCTGCAACGGATGTGGCAACATCAGCGTCAGCTACAACAGTTGCCGCAACAGGCATTGTCCCAAATGCCAGGGGCATAAAAGAGAAGCATGGGTACAGCAGCGTGAAGCAGACCTCTTGCCCTGCACCTACTACCATGTAGTGTTTACGCTGCCGCCAGCATTGAACAGACTGGCTTTGCAGCAACCGGTAATGGTGTATGACGCCTTGTTTAAATCGGTATGGCTTACACTTAAGCAGTTTGGCGCCACAGCAGGATTGCGCCTGGGCATAATAGCCGTACTGCATACCTGGGGGCAGAACCTCTCATTACACCCGCACCTCCATTGCATAGTGCCCGGCGGAGGCATTAATGCAAATGGTTTATGGCAACAGCAATTGCGCAGCAACAAATACCTCTTTGCTGTAAAAGCCTTAAGCAAAGTGTTCAGGGCAAAGTATGTGCAGCAGTTAAGGGCAGGTAGTATTGATGATAAACAGCTCATTGAAAGTTTATTTCAAAAAGACTGGGTGGTATATGCCAAACGGCCATTTGGCGGGCCTCAACAGGTGATTGAATACCTCGGCCGTTATACACACAAAGTAGCCATCAGCAACCACCGCATACAAACTGTAACGGACAACGAAGTAAGCTTTAGCTATAAAGATTATAAAGACAGCGGCGCCACAAAGCTGATGACACTAAGCAACGAAGAATTTATCCGCCGCTTTGCACAGCACATTTTACCACACCGCTTTGTGCGCATACGGCATTACGGCATCTTAAGCAGCACCTGGAAACGCGGCAAACTGCAGGCATTGCAACACAGCTTAAAGGTTACCCGCAAAACAGCACCTGTAAAAACATGCATCAGAAAATGCCCCTGTTGTAAAACGGGAACATTAATAACCATTGAAGTGTTTGGC
>JAEWBD010000259.1 GCA_023391315.1 Bacteroidota bacterium
GAATGATCCGTTTAAAAGAAGATCATGCTGCAATGCTCCTTCGAAATGACGGCTCGTTGGCTAATTTGGATTACCAAATTAAGCTGGCTGCAAAACATCAACCGCTTCGATCGTCATTTCGACGACAGGAGAAATCTCTGGAAGTTTGGAGGGTTTGAAATGTTTGTTTTGAGCAACGTTAACTTCGGGAGATTTATTTCGTTAATATTTGTTTTTTCAATTGCCTCAATGATTGCTTCGCAGTTCTCAGTCGCATGCATGATTTGGTTAAAGAAAATCATCCTGCTATGCTCCTTCGAAATGACGGCTCCCTGACTAAATTGGATCACCTAATTAAAACTGACCGCAAAAAACACAAACCCTTCGAACGTCATTTCGACGACAGGAGAAATCTCCCGAGATTAAGAGCGTTTGAGCTATTTGATGCACAACTACCAGGGGCGTGGTGAGTTTACTGATGATGAACGAAAAATCGGGATTGGCGGCAGCCGTTAGTTTGTTCAGGGCATCCTGCGCAAAATTGGCCAGGCGCACGGGTGTAATGGCTTCTTCGTTAAAGAGATTGCCGAAAAGTTTGTCGGGTGAAAGCATAGCATTTGATTTTAAGTGTTTAAAAAAAATGGGTTATTTATAGATTGGTTTAGTGGCTAATGGTGGTTTAGTAGTCAAATTCAGTATGAAAATTAGTGATTATGATGAAAATTGCCATAATATTTTTTTTGTCGGGGCCTATCCTAAATTTTTGGGATAGGCCAATAACTTTTCTGTATGGCATCCTGATTTTTTAGGATAGGCCAAAAACTTTTCTGTATGGCATCCTAAATTTTTGGGATAGGCCAAAAACTTTTCTGTATGGCATCCTAAATTTTTAGGATAGGCCACAAACTTTTCTGTATGGCATCCTAAATTTTTAGGATAAGCCAAAAACTTTTCTGTATGGCATCCTGATTTTTTAGGATAGGATTTGCGCTTAAAAATGACGGGGTGGATTGTCCCAACAACAATTGCTTTTGTATAAGATTAAATGACTGATTTTAAATAGTGTTTTTTTGCATGTGATCGTATTATATTACATAAATTAGCGTGTTGTAAGCAACCTTTTTGAACATCCCTTTATTTAACACGCATTTTTATGACAACCCAAAAGGCTGTATTTTTATTTGGAGCAGGAGCTGTATTAGATTGGGGTGGACCAAGAACCATTTGCGATGGCACTAGCCTGACATACATCAAGGAACATGGAAGTGACGAAATACGAAATAGGGTTTGCTGCCTGACACATCTCATAACAGAAATCGGTTTTAAATCTAAAGACGGGATAAGAGTTACTCAGAAAATATATGACCTATTAACAGAAGAAAATGGAAATAAGTTAAAGACAGTAAATTTTGAGACAATAATTGATTTTATTGATGAAATTTTCAATTATTACGCAGTCAATAATGAGCTCAGAGAATCTAAAAACATTCAATCGTTTCTTGAGTTAAAAGATCTTACAGACCATTTATTCGACTTCGAAATAAGCAATAAAAGCAACTCTACTTACACTTTAAATATTCCAGGGTTTCAGTATGACTCAGAGGACTATATTCCAATATCCATATCTCCAGAGCAAAAATACTGCGAATTATTGCTTAAGAATTTGTATCAGGGTTTAATAGGACATGTTTCAAAATATAGCTACCATACAAGTGGACATAGTGTAATTTATAAGGATGTCAATAGTATTGCCAATGAAATATTTGTCAATTGGTGTAAGAAACTTATTGAAACTGGATATTGTCTTAGGATGCACACATTGAACTATGACCGTATTTTTAAAGTTTTATTGCAAGACCAAGACATTAATGTATTTGAAGGATTTGATTTAGATAACTCAAGCACAAATCCGGGGCAATCATTAATCCCAAACCTAAAACGAATTTCTACAGATAACACTTCGCATTGCTTCTACAATTTACACGGTTCGGGCTATTGGGATATTGCAAATGAAAATCAAAACCAATTACCGGGGTATCAAATCTATTTGACAGGTGTTCCAGAACTGAATTATCGAAATGCAATAGTAGAAATTTCAAAACATAGATGGGTTTTGGTGAGCAATATAATAACTGGATACCAAAAGATTTTAAAGACTGCATTTTCGCCATTTAGGCAAATGCTATCAGCCTTTGACAGGGATTGCATAGAAGCGAATAAATTGTTCCTAATTGGCTATTCGTATGGTGACGAACATATAAACGACATTATTAGAAATGCAAGAAAATTCAATTCTGATGTGGAAATAATTGTTGTTAATCCCTCTTTCGATGACGAACACTTTATGTTTAATTTTCTACTACATTGGGGTTCTCCAACTGGAATGATTTATCAGAATGCAGGTGAACGAACCATAACATCTAAAGACTTCAAAGTAAAAATATACCAGAAACCATTCCTTGAGTTTTTACAAAATGACAAATAAATTAGACATAAGGCTGCTTACAACATTGCATTGGCAATATGGCGGGGCGACGAATAAATTCTCAGCTTTTTGTTCGCTACCCAGCTTCAGTTTCGGCAAACGAATAACGCCAAGCAACAGAATAAACAATGAGCTTTTGTATCTTTAATCAGCATTGGTTCCGGGCTGGACGAACAACGAATGCCGCCACATCGCCAATGCATTAACGTTGGCTGCCATATTATGACAAAAACCTACGACTACAAAATCTGTAAATACGACTTTTATAATACTGCTATTGCCGACATACTTCGGGCAATTGATGGTGGTTCTTTACTGGGAGCTTTGATTCTAAGTTTTTGTTCGATTGATTATATGGGACTTGCACTTGATCCGACAAAAAAAAATACGAGAAGCGATTTCAAAAAATTTGTTAGAGAATATATGGGAAGCATAAATTCGAAATACAAAACACTTGACGGTGAAATATATGCGATAAGAAACTCGTTAGTTCATTCATACGGACACTCCGACGCTACTGACGAAATTGATTTGGATTTTCAATTCTCTCATCAAGATCCGCAAAAACATTTATGGTTAAAAAATAAAGGTAGAAGGCGAGAACTTTGGATTAACCTTCCTGAATTTGTAGGAGAATTAATAGCATCAGTCGAAAAATTTTTCAGAGACCATAAAACAAATAACACTCAATTGCTGCAGTGGTACAATAGACTGCTAATAATACAAGGGTCTGGCGCAACACTTGAAAGACTTTTAGCTTTTAAAAGCGAGATTATCCCGCATTCACAATCACATCGTTTTTTAAAGATTTTAGAACAGACGCCCGAAGCATCGCTAGTTGAGATAAGTATTACCATTGAAAAATCGATAAAAGAAAAATACGGCAACTAACATGGGTATTTCCCAGCTCGGCGAAGTGTTCGGGAGGTCTCGGCGAAGTTTACAACTTCGCCGCATCTATATTAAAGTTTATAACTTTTATGTTGAGCATCGTCTACTGAAAGGGGCGTTGCGTTATCTTACCTCGCAGCAGCGCCTTCGTTAAAAGCATTCGTGCAAAGCTGCTAGACCCATTAGGACAAACAAGCCTGCCTGCATTTCCAGCTCGGCGAAGTTTGCAACTCATTTTCATACAGTATATAAAAAGTACTGTCATGCAAACTATCTAAAAGCATGGGAAGAAGGTTATAGAACAAGATAGTTGACCAAATGAATTTTATCTCTCAGCAGTACAAAAGAGATAAACAATTATATAAACTGATAAAATAAAATGACGAATCGAATTGTCCTATATACTTTTATCTGGCTCGTAGCGACTCTTATTTTGCCACCTTTAGGTTTATTTATTTTATTATTATTTGCAGCCTATCAAGTATATGCATACTCTTACTTCAATGGTGCGAAATTCAGTAGCATTAGAAAAAGTATAAAAAAGCATATTGATAACTCAAATGAATTAAATCATCACATACAGGAATTGAAATGCTCCTATGTTAACATTAAGTCATACGATTACGGTATCAGTAGTTTACAAGATAACAGTAAGTATAATTTTGAAAGGCGAGAATGGAGTAATGAATTAAGAAATAACCAAGTTCATAATTGCACATCGACAGTTTGTAAGAATGCTAATGCACAGCCATTTAAATACCTTTGTAAATATTTCAACATACAAAAAGACGAAGAAACTCTTTCGAGTTTTGAGAATGTATTAAATGATTTTGCAGCAGCTGAACAGGGGAAAAAACTACTATTAACTGAAAGAGAGACAATTGTTAACAGCATAAAGAATGGTATTCCTTATTTAATCTACACATTGAGTAAGAAACGACTCATCAAAAAACTAGGTTTTGAAACAATTGACTTAAGCGACCTTCACTTTCCTGTGTATACATTTCAATATGTTTCAGCTGGTGGAAATAGTTCTGTAAGGTGTGACATAAAACTTGATGTTGAAAATCTTGACAAATTTGTAAACTACCTAAATGACTTAGTAAGATTTAAAAACAGTATAGAAGGACAACGAGCCTTAATGACTTCAAAACTTAGAGAGCATATAAAACAAAGAGATGACTATACATGCAAATCTTGCAATATATCGACACATACTGAAAGAAATTTATTGTTAGAAATTGACCATATAATACCTCTCTCAAAAGGTGGTTTTACAACTGAATCGAACTTGCAAACTCTCTGTTGGAGATGCAATCGAACAAAAGGTGCTAAGATTTTTTAAGAAAGCTATTTACCCAACTCGGCGAAGTGTTCGGGAGGTCTCGGCGAAGTTTGCAACTTCGCCGCATCTATATTAAAGTTTATAACTTTTATGTTGAGCATCGTCTACTGAAAGTGGCATTGCGTTATCTTACGTTGCAGCAGCGCCTTCATTAAAAGCATTAGCGCAAAGCTGCGAGACCCATTATGGCAAACAAGCCTGCCTGCATTTCCATCAAAGGAAGATTGAATTGTTGCTAACGGCAATTGATGCTATATAACATTCAAGTGTTGATTTTGAATGGTGGTTTGTTTTCAATCCGCCATCATCACTTTACCAGCTTAAAACAAAACCGCTTCAGCTTGCCTTCAAAATCAAATGGGGTAGTGGCCTTTGTTATATCTTTTACAGAAGAGGCATTTATCTCCGCTTCATTCAATATAAACCTTGAATAATTGGTGCTGAAATACATGACACCGTTTGCTGATAAAGCCTGTAATGCATCGTTGATAACAGCTACATGATCGCGCTGCACATCAAAGAAATCTTTCATGCGCTTGCTGTTGCTGAAAGTGGGCGGGTCGATGATAATAAGATCAAAACTGTTGGGTTGAAGCGTTTTTAAATACTGCAATACATCAGCATGAATAAAATGATACCGGTCTGTATTTTTAAAACCGTTAATGATGAAATTATCTTTTGCCCAATCGAGGTAAGTTTTGGAAAGATCAACTGAAGTTACACCTGCTGCATTACCGCTGGCGGCATACACAGAAAAAGAACCTGTATAACAAAATAGATTCAGCACTCTTTTGCCATCTGCTTCTTTACGCACCATCTCTCTTGTAACGCGGTGATCAAGGAATAAGCCTGTATCAAGATAATCTGTGAGGTTCACCAAAAACTTTAAACCGTTTTCTTCTACCTTAAAAAATTCCTGTGCGCTGTTTTGCTTTTCGTACTGTTGTTTTTCGCGATGGCTCTGGCGTTTGCGTTCACGGCTGTAGATGTTTTCGGCAGGCAGTTGTAAAACCTGGCTGATGATTTCAAATGATTGCTGCAGCCAGTCTTCATGTTCTTCTTCACTCATGCCATGCCTGCGGCGGTATTCAGCTACATAAATTTTGCCGGCATACAATTCAATGGCAAAGGGAAATTCCGGAAGGTCATGATCGTAAACACGGTAGCAGCTTATGTTTAAACGCCGTGCCTGTTTGCTTTTGTGTTTATACACTTTAAGCAAACGGTTTTGAAACATGATCAACTTATCATTTTGCAAGTGCATGATTATACTGCTGCATAAATAAAACAATGAATAAAGCTACGCCAACAGTAGTTACAAGCCAGCTAAGAAAATATTTATTGGTATAGGTGGAGGGAACGCCGTTATCGATCATTCTTTTCCTGGTAAACAAATAAACAATAACGCGCTGTGCAATGAGTGCCACAAAAAACGATGCTGCAATGGCCGTTAATTTATCAGGGTATTTGCTAACGAGCAGGTAAAACGCCACAACCAGCAAAATGGTAATAACCATGCTTACCTGCGAAAGCTGCATGATGTCTTTTGAAAGCACTTTGCCCTTGTCTTCATCCTTCAATGTTCTGAAAGCATTCAGTTGTATAAAGCGTGAAGCGAAGATGGAGATGATGAGGATGAAGAAAGAATAATCCATTCGTGAAGTTAGTTTTTAAACATGTTACTTTAAAAGCAAGCTATAAGATAATAAAATTTTTATTTGCTGATTTTTAAAAAGGTTAACTTGCTTTCATTCTATATCTTAAACCTTTTATGTATGAAAAAACTAAAACCTTATCTCTTAATACTTACAGGGTTACTGATTCTTACAGGTGGAATTTTAAGGCAGTATCCAAATTATACGCTCGTCGCAGAAATATTAGTCATAACCGCATTATGCACCGCTATCATTTCTGCTTTATTGGGGAATAGTAAAGCCAAAAGAGGATACCTGGTAATCATAATTCTTTTGGCTTCATTATTTTTATTATACCCGGTACTTTTCAAATAAAAGTAAATGCAGCACAACAATAAAATATTGTGCTGCATTTTTTACTATTTCAATTTAGCCAGTGCGTCTTTAATTCTTGCCCAGCCTTTTTCAATGTTCTGCATGCTGTTGGCGAAAGAGAAACGAACGCAGTTGGGTTCGCCAAATGCATCGCCCATTACGCTGGAAACATGTGCTGTGTTTAATAAATACATGCAAAGATCATTGGCATTGGTAATGGTAGTTTCACCATTGCTTTTGCCATAATAGGAACTAACATCGGGGAAGATATAAAAGGCACCTTCCGGTTCAAAACATTTAATGCCGGGGATGGCCTTTACAAGCTCCAATACTTTTTTGCGGCGTTCTGTAAACTGCTCTACCATTTCCATGCTTGGCTTAAGATCGGCGGTAAGCGCCGTAATGGCTGCCCGCTGCGTGATAGCATTGGTGCCGCTGGTAAATTGTCCCTGTATTTTTTCTGTAGCTTTTGCAATGTCGGGATGTGCGGCAATAAAACCGAGGCGCCAGCCGGTCATAGCAAAACCCTTACTTAAACCGTTTACAATAATTACCTGGTCTTTAATATCATCAAACTGTGCAATACTTTCATTTTTGCCAACGAAATTGATGTATTCATAAATTTCATCGGAGATGATGGCAATGTTTGGATGTTTTGCAAACACATCAGCCAAACCTCTCAACTCTTCTTTTGAATAAACAGCGCCGGAAGGATTGCAGGGAGAGGAGAACAAAAACATTTTTGTTTTTGGCGTAATGGCAGCTTCAAGCTGTGCCGGAGATATTTTAAAATCTTCTTCAGGGCTGGTGCGTATTTCCACCACTTTGCCACCGGCAATTTTTACCAGTTCAGAATAAGTAACCCAGTAAGGTGTGGGTATAATTACTTCTTCATCTTTATCAACTACCGCTAAAATGGTGTTGGCAAGGCTTTGTTTGGCGCCGGTGGAAACAACAATATTTTCCGGTTTATAATCGAGGTTGTTATCGCGTTTAAATTTTGTGCATACGGCTTCGCGTAAATCAAGATAACCGGCAACAGGCGTGTAGTGGCTGTAATTATCTTCAATAGCTTTTATGGCAGCCTGCTTTATGTGTTCAGGGGTGTCAAAATCGGGTTCGCCTAAACTAAGGTCAATCACATCAATTCCTTTAGCTCTTAATTCACGGCCGAGCTTAGCCATTTTTAACGTTTCAGGCTCATTGAAACGTTGAAGTAAAGAAGATAGTTGCATTGCTTTTTTATTTTGGGATGCAAATATAATGTTTAGGAGGGTAGTGGATAAGTTGAATTGTTGACAGGTTGATAAGTTGAATTGTTGGCAGGGAATTTACAATCAGCCCATCAACTACTCAACTATTTTTCCATCTTTCATATGCAGAATACGGTCACTCATCTGCGCCATTTCTTCATTGTGGGTTACAATAAGAAATGTCTGTTTGAATTGATTGCGCAGCTGCACAAATAATTCATGCAGTTCTTTGGCATGCACAGAATCAAGATTGCCGGTGGGTTCATCAGCAAAAACAATATCGGGTTTATTAATGAGCGCCCTTGCCACGGCCACACGTTGTTGTTCGCCGCCGCTGAGCTGGTTGGGTTTATTTTCTATCCTGTCTTTTAAACCTAATGTTTCCAGCAGTTGAACGGCCTGCTGTTCAGTTTGTTTTTTGCCGTTGCCGGCAATCCACGACGGGATGCAAACATTTTCGAGGGCTGTAAATTCAGGCAGCAAATGATGAAACTGAAATACAAACCCGATATGATGATTGCGGAAATCTGCCAGCTTTTTACCTTTTAAACTGTGTATGGGAACATTATTCAGGAATATTTCACCGCCATCGGGCGCATCCAGTGTGCCGAGTATATGCAGCAGCGTACTTTTGCCGGCGCCGGATGAACCCACGATGCTTACTATTTCACCATGGTTTATGCTGATATCAACGCCTTTTAAAACTTCTACCTGGCCGTATTTTTTTTTAATATTTTTTGCTGCGAGCATAAGCCTGTCTTCGCCGAAGCGGAGTTTTTTTATAGTTGTTTAAAAAGTGAAAAGCGTGATTTTTAGTGCAATAGCCATTAACAATGTAAGCCTGCAATTTGAAACCGGCGATGCCATATTGTTGCAGTACAAGTGATGCGACGCAACCGTGCTTAACCGGCGTTAATTAGCTTGTAACCTGAAAACATTCAAAAAAGCCCGCTTTTTAAATGTTTCAAAGATGAGGCAAATACAATCAATTACACAAATTATTAAGGTTTGGGAAACTATAACAGTTTGGAATAAAAAACTGCGTTTGGTAATTTCATTACAACACTTACTTTTGCGCAAAATTTGAAAGGCAATGTTTTGGACTTTAGAATTAGCCAGCTACCTGGAAGATGCGCCCTGGCCCGCAACAAAAGATGAACTGATAGATTATGCTATACGTTCCGGCGCGCCGATTGAAGTGGTTGAGAATTTGCAGGAACTGGAAGATGAGGGCGAAGTATATGAAAGCATAGAAGATATTTGGCCTGACTATCCAAGCCAGGAAGATTTCTTGTTTAATGAAGATGAATATTAATTTATTTAATTATAATTTTTATAACAAACCCCCTGAAATTTTTCGGGGGGTTTGTTATTTTTTGAACTTATACAGTACAAAAATTATTACGCCACTTCTTCCTTTTCCGTTTTGTTATATTCATCCATCAGTTTGCGCTGGAGATCGTAAGGCACCGCCGCATATTCTGAAAAGCTGCTCCTGAATTTCGCCCGGCCTTGTGTTAAGGAGCGAAGGGAGGATGAGTAACCATCCATTTCTGCCAGCGGCACTTTGGCTGTTATCTTTTGAAAGTTTCTTTCTGCATCAATGCCTTCTACAATGGCACGGCGTGTTTGCAGATCGCCCATGACAGCGCCGGTAAGATCGTCAGGGCAAAGCACTTCCACTTTATAAACCGGTTCGAGTATTTGCGGGTCGGCATCTTTAAACGCCTGCCTGAAAGCCTGCAAGCCTGCTATTTTAAAAGAGATATCATTACTGTCAACCGGGTGCATTTTGCCATCATATACACATACGCGGATGTCTCTCGCATACGAACCCGTAAGGGGGCCATTATGCATTTTTTCCATTACGCCTTTTAAGATAGACGGGAGGAAACGTGCATCGATAGCGCCGCCAACAATGCAGTTGTAAAAAACAAGTTTACCGCCCCAATCCAGATCATAGGTGTCGCGGCTGCGTACATTTAAACCATGCGGTTCGGGAATGCCATCGTACCAGGGCTCAATGCGCATAAACACTTCTCCAAACTGCCCGGCGCCACCGCTTTGCTTTTTGTGACGATAGGTGGCATCTGCTTCCCGGCGAATGGTTTCGCGGTAAGGGATACGCGGTTTTTCAAACTTTATTTCTATTTTAAAATTGTGCTCGATCTTCCATTTGGCAACAGCTAAATGCATATCGCCCTGTGCATGAATTAACATCTGTTTTAATTCGGGTGAAAACTCAACTATCAATGTTGGATCTTCTTCTTTTAACTGGTGCAAAGCCTGCGATAACTTTTCTTCTTCCCCTTTTTTGGTTGATTCAACAGCCACTGTAATATTTGGCGGGGGAAATTCAATCGGCTTTAATTCATAACTTTTGCCTTTTGCATGGAGTGTGTTGTTTACATGTGTATTTTTTAATTTAAGGGTGGCACCAATATCACCGGCGCAAAGTTCATTTACGTTTGTTCGCTTATTACCTTCTACCAAAAACAACTGGTTTATTTTTTCACTAACGCCCGTGCTTTCATTTTCCAGTTCCATGCCGCTTTTTATGCAACCGGAATATACTTTAAAGAAAGATAGTTCACCTACATGCGGTTCGCTTACCGTTTTATAAATAAACATGCAGGCGGGGCCTTTTTCATCGCAGGACAATGCTTCGTTTTTAATGGTTTGCTGCGGCGGCATTTCATTGGCGCTGGGGCAAACGTTATCAATAAAACCCATGAGCCTGCCACTGCCCATATTCCGTTCTGCACTTAAACAAAACAACGGAAATATATCATGGTTGATCATGGCTTTCTTCAGGCCTACTTTCATTTCATCTTCATCAAGTTCGCCTTTATCAAAATATTTTTCCATCAGGGTTTCATCGTTGCTCGCAATGGCTTCCACTAATTCGCGGTGCAGTTCATCAGCCTTTGCTTTTTCATCATCGGGAATAGGCAGTTTTTCAGGTTTGCCGCCGGTATCTTTAAACTTATACATCGTCATGCGCAGCACATCAATTATTTCATGAAAACCTGCACCCTGCTGCCGCGGATATTGCACCACCTGCACCTTGCTGCCAAAATGATTTTTGGCTTCGGCAACCGTGCGGTCAAAATCTGCATCATCATCATCTAATTTATTTACGGCAAAAATCATCGGGGTTTTAAACTGTTCGGTATAATCCCAAATAATGTCTGTGGTAACTTCAACACCGTTCACTGCATTTAATAACATAACACCCGTATCGGCCACACGTAAAGCCGATATTACTTCGCCTACAAAATCATCGTAGCCCGGCGTATCAATAATATTTATTTTATAACCGCGCCATTTGGTGTGAAGCAGTTTGCTAAAAATAGAATTGCCGCGTTCCTGTTCCAGTTCGTGGTAATCGCTTACCGTATTTTTTTCTGCAACAGTGCCGCGGCGATTGATCAATCCGGCTTCGTATAGCATACACTCCGTTAATGTAGTCTTGCCGGAGCCGGCATGGCCGAGCAAGACAATAGATTTAACGTGTGCGGTATCAAATTCTGGCATAGCATATATTTTATCATTAAGAGAAAGCCATTTGAATGCAGCAATTGCCAATGGCAAAAATTGCCACATTCAAATGGTTTATTACAGGGGAATTTTTAGCGGATATTATTGAACCTGGTGTATAAAATTATCCACCTGCTCACGCAATTCGTTTATTGTATTTTCAAGCGAATGATAATCATCATTCAGGTTTTCGTGATAAATTGAAACGTTATCAGGAAAGAGCGGTGTTTCCGAGACTTCGGCATGCAGCTTACGGTCGTGCAATTTAACTGCATGTTTAAGATCGTGAATATTGATTAGCTGAATGTGCAACTGGTTTTGAAGGTGTTCCAGTTCTGTTTGTTCTTCTTTGGATAGGGGATGATTAACTGCCTGTTGTAATGTTGTTTGCATCTGGTGCAATTCATCACGATGGGAACGCAATGTTTCTCTCCAATCGTTGCATTCCCTGGCAAACTGGGAGATTTCTGTTTCGACCATGGGATTTAAATTTATGTGAAGAAATACCCGCTGTTAATGAACAGTTGGGGCGAATTGTTAGAATAAATGTAGAACTAATTTTTATAAAATTCAAGCTAAAAATTTATGATGAATAGTGCTGAAATCACACTGGTTTATTAAGGAGTATAATATTGTTTTTTGTCTTAAATGCTACAAGCAGATTCCTGCCTTCGCAGGAAAGACGGGCCAAAGCGTTTATTCGTTTTTATCAGCAATAAAATTTATGTTTCTATTACATGCAAGAGATAAAACAATGTAAACATAAAACACAACCATTTGCCCGTCATGCCCAACTTGATTGAGCACCTGCACTTAAGTATTCAAAGTGTTGGAAATAGATCTTTCCATTCAGGGTTAAAATCTGTGATCAATTTATTTTTCCAGGCATGGTTCCATTTCTTTAGTTGTTTCTCTCTTGTTATAGCATCTTCAATTCGCCCAAAAGTTTCGTAATAAACAAGTTTATAGCAATTGTATTTTGCTGTAAAAGACTTTGGATAGACTTTATTAATGTGTTCAGGAATTCTTTTAAACAGATCTGAAGTAACACCAATATATAATACTTCATTATGTACATTGGTCAAAATATAAACTGTTCCTCCAAATTGCATAGTGATATGAAAGTATAAGATAATGGTTTCATTTTTACGGTATTGCTATGTAGATTAAGGAAGAAAAAAAGCACAATAGCCGGCCCGTATGCTGGGCATGACCGGACATCAGAACTTAAATTGTAAATGTGTCGATAATATTATTAGTTGTCTTAAATGCTACAAGCAGATTCCTGCCTTCGCAGGAAAGACGTGCAAAAGCGTTTATTCGTTTTATCAGCAATAAAATTTATGTTTCTATTACATGCAAGCGATAAAACAATGTAAAACATAAAACACAGCCGGAAATTCTGTTTACACCACGCCCGCAAACTGTTTTAAAAATCTTACATCATCCTGTGAATACAGGCGTAAATCGTTTACGCGATATTTAAGCTGGCAGATTCTTTCAATGCCCATACCAAAAGCAAAGCCGGTATAAATTTCAGGATCAATATCAAAATTTTTCAGTGTGTTTGGATGCACCATGCCGCTGCCAAGAATTTCTACCCAGCCGGTATGTTTGCACACATTACAGCCTTTACCATGGCAGATCAAACAATCTATATCCATTTCGGCGCTGGGCTCTGTAAACGGAAAATAGGAGGGACGGAAACGTATCTTCACATCTTTACCAAACATTTCCCGCACAAAGAAGTATAATGTTTGTTTGAGATCGGCAAAGCTTACATTTTCTGCCACATATAAACCTTCCACCTGATGAAAGAAACAGTGCGCCCTTGCGCTGATGGTTTCATTCCTGTAAACACGCCCGGGGCAAATAATCCTGATCGGCGGCTTTTGTTTTTCCATTACCCTTGCCTGTACACTACTGGTGTGCGTGCGTAAAAGCCAGTCAGGGTTTTTCTGCACATAAAACGTATCCTGCATGTCGCGGGCAGGATGGTTTTCAGGCATATTCATCGAAGTGAAATTATGCCAGTCATCTTCAATTTCCGGTCCTTCCGCCAATATAAAACCAAGCCTGCTGAAAATGGAAATAATCTGGCTGCGCACAATGCTTAAAGGATGGCGTGTGCCAATAGTTATATCATCGCCGGGTAAAGTATAATCAATGTTTTTGGCTGATGGCTGATGGTTGATTCCTGATAGCTGTTTCAGCGCTTCATATTTTGCTTCGGCAAATTGTTTAAAGCTGTTTAAAAGCTGGCCCGCTTCTTTCTTTTTATCCACCGGCACATTCTTCATCTCCTGCATTATATTTTTTACAATGCCTTTTGTGCCGAGATATTTTATGCGAAAGGTTTCTGCGGCTTCACCGTTTTCACCTGCAAATGCTTCTATTTCTTTTTTATATTGATCAATTTGCGCTGATAATTCCATGACGCAAAGATAAGTATAGCCTGCATTTCAGGAAATTGTTTGTGTGCTCAAAAGCAGTTTTAAATATTGATTTATTGGGAATAGAACGTTAATAATGCGTATAAAGGCCACAGGTTACCATTCATTTTTTTGATAACTTTTTTCAAATATTGAACAACTGAATATTTTATTAAACACTAACGCACTACATTTATCCGCATAAAACTTACTTATGCTTAAAACAATTCAAACCTTTACTGCCAAATTTTTAAGTTTAGCTGCTGCGCTGTTTTTTTTCAGCACTCTTACTCTTAATGCACAGTTTAACCTCAACGATAAAATTGCTGTTGACAGTAATGTTGTGGTTGGCAAACTTTCCAATGGCTTAACCTATTACATACGTCAAAATAAAAAGCCTGAAAATAAAGTGGAATTAAGGCTCGTGGTGAATGCAGGCTCTGTGCTGGAAGACTCGTCACAACAAGGTCTTGCACATTTTATGGAGCACATGAATTTTAACGGCTTAAAACATTTTCCAAAAAATGAAATTGTAAATTACCTGCAATCAATTGGTGTAAAGTTTGGCGCCGACCTGAATGCTTACACGGGATTTGATGAAACCGTTTATATCCTTCCCATTCCTTCTGATGATGCTGCCAAACTTGACAGCGGGTTTACTATCCTGGAAGACT
Organism: Bacteroidota bacterium; assembly: GCA_023391315.1. GTDB lineage: Bacteria > Bacteroidota > Bacteroidia > Chitinophagales > Chitinophagaceae > Parafilimonas. Next base: position 14,609 of record JAEWBD010000259.1, read on the forward strand.
GGGCTGGCAATGCTTTGCTTGATACATCTGAAATAAACAAAGAAAGAGGTGTGGTACTGGAAGAAAGCCGTTTGGGTAAAGGCGCCGGTGAACGTATGCGCACCAAATATTTTCCCGAATTATTCAATGGTTCTTTATATGCAAAGCGTTTACCTATTGGCATTGATGACACCTTAAGAAGTTTTAAGCCTGCAACACTGGAACGTTTTTATAAAACATGGTACCGTCCCGATTTGCAGGCCGTGGTTGTTGTGGGTGATATAGACCCGGCCGTTGCCAAACAAAAAATAGAAGCACATTTTGGCCATTTTACCAATCCTGCCAATGCAGCGCCAAGGCCTTCCATTATTCCAATACCCGTGCGCACAAAAAATAAGGCGATGGTGCTAACGGATAAAGAACAAACAAACACTATACTGCAGGTGTTTAATTATGTTGAAAGAGACACACCTGTGGTTACCTGGAACGATTACAGGCAATCGGTTGTGGAAGGTTTATTCAATTCTATCATAAGCCAGCGCTTCAGTGAATTAACGCAGCAGGCTAACCCGCCATTTCTGTTTGCGGGTACCAGCTTCCAGGAATTTATACGCGGTTACAGGGCATTTACTTCCTTTATTTTCCTGGGTGATAAACCTATTCAGGCAGCTATAGATTCTGTTATTAAAACGACAGAAAGTGTAAAAAAATACGGATTCCTTCAATCGGAATTAGACAGGGCCAAAATGAGCCTGCTCAATCAAACAGAGTCTGCTTATAAAGATGCCGATAAAACAGAATCATCCCGTTTTGTGGATGGTTATGTAAACAATTTCCTGGAGAGAACGCCGATAACAGGCATTGCCAACCGTTATAAATTTTTACAGCAGGCGCTGCCGGATATAACCCTGGCTGAAGTGAACGCCATTGCTAAAAAGATGGAGAGCACGCAGGGCAAATTTGCTTTATTAATGGCGCCTGATAACGCCAAAGATTTGCCAACAGATGAAGATTTATTAACTATGCTGAATGATGCGTATAAATTGCCTGTAACGGCTTATACGGAAAATGCTGTTGGCAATTCGTTGCTCAATAAGCAACCCGTTGCCGGTAAAATTACCAGTGAAAAAAAGAATGCTGAATTGGGTACAACCGATATTACTTTCAGCAATGGTATTTCCGTAACCTTAAAGCCAACTACATTTAAGAATAATGAAATTCAATTTGATGGCTGGCGCTGGGGCGGTTATCAAAACTTTCCTTTATCTGATAAGTTCAGTGCTATAAATGCAGCAAGCATTGTACAATCTATGGGCGTAAGCAATATGTCGCCAACAGACCTTAATAAATTTATGGCTGGTAAAACTGCCGGCGTTCAGCCATATATCAACACATCAGAAGAAGGCATACAGGGCAGTTGTAATGTAAAAGATGCAGAAACCATGTTGCAGTTACTTTATTTATATGTAACAGCGCCAAGAAGAGATGATAATTTGTTTAAGGCATTTATATCTTCTCAAAAAGGATTTATTAAAAACCTTGCTGCCAACCCCAATTCTTATTTCAGTGATACGCTCACAAAGGTGATGTATAATAACAATCCCTGGGCTTCGGGCCTTCCAAAAACTGCAGATTATGACGCCATCAACCTTGATACCGTAATGGCTGTTTATAAAAAGATTTACAGCAATATGTATGGCATGCACTTTACGTTTGTGGGCAATATGAATGTTGATTCCATTAAACCCTTGCTGGCATTATATCTTGGCAGTTTACCCGGCAAACAGAAGGAAAATAAATTCACAGATGTTGGTTTAAGACCTGTAAAAGGTGTAAAAGATTTTACAGTGCAAAAAGGCAATGAACCACGCAGTCTTGTCAATATTATTTTCACGGGCGATGCAAAGTTTAATTATGAAGAAGCATTAAAACTGGACATGCTTACCGAAGTAATGAACATTAAAATAATAGAACAACTGCGTGAAGCCATGAGCGGTATTTATGGTGGTGGCATGGGCGGTTCAATAACGCCGAGGCCTTACGACCATTACAGCGTTACAGTGCGGTTTCCCTGTGCGCCTGAAAATGTTGATACTCTAACAAAGGCGTTATTTGCTATTATAAAAGATGTGCAGCAACATGGTGTTACAGAAACTTATCTTGAAAAGGTAAAAGCCAATATCAGGGAGCAATATGCAACAGATATAAAGAACAATGATTACTGGCTTTCCAACCTTAGCAGCGCATTTATTGATAAGCAGAATCCTGGCTGGATATTGAAATATAATGAAGCGGCGCAGGCTATAACAGCAAAAGATATACAGGCTGCTGCAGTTAAATATTTAAATATGAACAATTATGTGAAAGCGGTATTGATGCCGGAGAAACAATAATATTTTACCACATTATTTTTATGCCCCATTGTAAAATTGCAATGGGGCATTGTTTTATGGTTTTACTGCTATCATCGATATTTCGATATTAACGTGCGCCGGTAAATCTGCAACCTGTATAGTTTCCCTTGCAGGATAAGGTTTTTTAAAGTAATCGCTATATACTTTATTCACAACAGCATAATCATTCATATTCTTTAGAAAGATGCTGCTTTTAACAACATGATTGAAATCAGAGCCGCTTGCTTTTAAAATGGCTTCAAGGTTTTTCATTACCTGGTTCGTTTCGGCCTCTATATTTTGCATTACCAATTCGCCGGTTATAACGTCCCTTGCCAATTGGGCTGACAAAAAAATAAGATTACCTGTTACTATTGCCTGGCTGAAAGGCCCCATGGGTTCGGGCGCTTTTGTAGTATGGATTGATGTTTTCATAAAATTTATTTATTGAATTTTCCTGAGTGTTGCCGTAAGATGGTTTTGAAAACCTGCTTCGTGTGTAGCCATATTCAATTGATAATGCAATGCATTTTCTTCAATTGAAAATATGCGCTGCGCCTGAATTGTTTTTATATCATTTAAAATACCTGTGTTGTCAAAAATGAATTTGCCGGCTGCAGATGCTGTTAGCGTAAGCGTTTCCATGCGGCCTCCGATTTGTGCACTGTGCAATGACACCATATTGTTTTTTAAAATAATGAACCCTGTATCCCAAAAAACTGTATGGCTGTTATCAGCGGTTTCATTTTTATACCAGGTTTTCTGATTGAAGAAGATGGCTTCTTTATCATCATCAGGAATAAACTCCAGTTGTTCTGTGTATGCCGTATTTGTAATGGTTGGGAATTTTGCATACCCTTCTCCCTGCCATTTACCCCGGAGCGATTGTTTGAGCATTAAAAATTTTTCTTTCATGCTGTAAAATAAAGTAGTTTTAAACAGGAACGTTTCAGTATTAAATGAAATATGATTGTTATGAAAGATGATTTTAAACTCGTTGCTTCCTTAATCGGCGACCCTGTGCGGGCAACCGTTTTATGGGAGCTGCTTGACGGAAAGGCGTTTACTGCAACGGAACTGGCCATTGCAGCAGATACGTCTGCCTCCAATATCAGTATGCATTTATCTAAACTCATGAATGCAGGTTTGCTTGTTGCAGAAAGCCAGGGGCGCCATCGTTATTACAAATATGCAACACAGGAAACTGCATACGCAGTAGAAGCATTGTCAACTTTAATTCCACCATCTTCAAAAAAAGTAAAAACCGTTACCGCCATTACACCAATACAGCAATGCAGGACCTGCTATGATCATCTTGCCGGCAAAACAGGTGTTGCTATAACAGATGCCATGCTGAAACAAAGATTGATTATGCTGAAAGAAAATGGATTCGCACTCACAAAAAAAGGTGATCAATGGTTTAATGATTTGCACATTGATACGGCATCGCTGCAAGTGCAGCGAAGAAGCTTTTTAAGGCCTTGCCTTGACTGGAGTGAACGGCGTTATCATATAGCAGGTTCGCTCGCTGCAGCTTTTTTAAATAAAATGCTGCAGCAGGACTGGCTGCGCACCACAAAGAATTCAAGAGTAATTATTGTAACGGCCAAAGGGCAGAAACAACTGTATGATAAATTGAAGGTTATTGTGTAACAAGCAGCAAGCTCAAAATTTATTTTGTTCTGTGCTCCTGGATATAATCGGCCATAGTGTTTACATCAATCAGCACTTTGCGGCCTTCTTTCGGGTCTTTAATCGTAATGCCATATTCGCGGTTAAGCAACACAATCAGCTCAAGGGAATCTATTGAATCAAGGCCAAGCCCTTCACCAAATAATTCGGCATCGTCTTTAATATCTTCGGGTGTAAGGTCGGTTAAGTTTAAAAACTCTATGATTTGTTTTTTTAGCTGAAGTTTCAGTTCTGAGGTTTCCATTTAAATAAATCTTTTTCTTTTTAGTTGCAGCAAGGCCATTAGTTGTAAAGCAACTGCAATAATAATGATAAATAAAATATACATGGCAATGTTGCCAAGTTTGCCATTTTGCAAAAATAAACCGTAATAAGCCTGAAGGCACCAATGCAAAGGTGAAATGCTGCTTAAACTTTTAAAGCCTTGCGGCATAATAAAATCGGGCACCATTAAACCGCCGATTAGGGAAAGTATAACAACAGACACCGATCCGAATGCGCTTGCCTGTTCCTGGGTTTTTGCAAATACACCAACACATAACGCATAACTTACCGCACACCAGCCACACACGAGTGTAATAATTATTAAGCCTGCAACATCGTTGGGTAACTGCAATGCGGGCAAGCCTATAAGCGGAAACACTAAAATGCCGATGGCAAAAATTAATGCTGCTTGTATAAATGTTACGGCGAGGTAAGTAATTTGTTTTGACAAGAGTGAAATATAATAGCTAGTTGGTAATGTTCTTAAACGTATGAATGCGCCGCTTTGTTTTTCACGTACTATGCCTGCGCCGAGCGACATTACTACAAAGAACATAGCGAAGATGGTCCACGAAGGAACGTTGTGCTGTGTAGCATTTAAATTAGTTGCCTCCCCGTTTGATGTAAGGGGAATTTCTTCAAGGCTGATATTGTTTTTAAGCAACTGACTTTTTAATGAATCGGGCAGGGGTGTTTCGTTGATGGCGAGATATAATTGTTTTAATACTTCCTGGCTTTGTATTATTTGTAAAGCGCTTAATACAGCGCCTTCTACAGATGCTTTCAGCGATTGCTGTAAGGCTGGATTATAGTAAAATTTTAAATGATTCTTATTATGGTTAGAAATGATTGTTGTGGTATCGCCTTCCAAACCGAAAGATTGCAAAGCTTTGCCTGCCGTTTGTTTTGAAGTTGCCAGTATTTGTTGCGAAAAACCATCCTGAATGATGATACTGCCCGCCATGTTTTTCTTTAAAATATCATTACGCAACTGCGCTTCATTTATATTCCTGTAAAAAGAAAGATTGAATAAACCGGTTGAGTCAAGTGCATCAATAAATTCTTGGCTTATAACACCGGTGTCTTTATTACAAATGCTGATGGATAGCGTGCTTTTATGCGTTATATCAAAATTGCTGTCTTGAATACCTGTTACAACCAGCACCAATAAAACAGGCATGGCAAACATGAGCAGCAAACCTGTTTTGTCGCGAAACAAAATGCGCACATCTTTTTGTATGGTTGCCAGCAACTTCATTCGTGTATATCTGTTTTTTCAATGGTCTTATGTAACCTCACTATGCACATTCCGTTTGCGAATAAAAAATCATGATGCCCGGTTTCATTCATAAGCCTTACCGGTTAAGTGAACAAATAAATCTTCGAGGTCTTGTTTTCCGTGCTCCTGCAATAAATTATCAAGAGTGTCAAAAGCAATAATCTTCCCATTGCTGATGAGCGCTATTTTATTGCATAATTTTTCTGCCTCGCTTAACTGGTGTGAAGTATAAATAAGCGTAGTACCGCTTTCATTCAGCTTTTTTAAATAATTGATTATTTCCTGCCGCGTTTCTATATCCACGCCAACAGTTGGTTCATCGAGAAATAATAAACGTGGATTATGTATTACACCGATAGCAAGATTTACTTTACGCTTCATGCCGCCCGAAAAATTTTTAACTGCTTTATTTTTTACATTTTCAAGCTGCAGTATGCTGAAAAGTTCATTGCTGCGTTGCTGAATTTCATGTTTGCCGAGACCACTCCATGCACCAAAAAAATCAAGGTTTTCTTTGGGCGTAAGCTCTTCATAAAAAGAGAAATCCTGCGGCACAAATCCAAACAGTTTTTTTACATTTTTATTATTCTTTTCAATGGAATTACCAAGCAAATGAATACTGCCTTCGTGAAAGGGCAGGAGGCCTGCCATCAAACTCATTAAACTGGTTTTGCCTGCGCCATTCGGACCGAATAAACCAAAACGGTCACTTGCTTCAACCGTTAAATTCAAGTCAGTAAACAGGTTTTGCTGATCGCTGCTGTATTTAAAACAGAGATTGGTTATTTGTATAGCCGGCGGCATCATTTTAATTGCTTGTTTACAGCAGCCAGTTTTGTAAAAGCCCGCTTTTCAATTAAGGATATTTCAGCAAGATAATCGCCCATAATATTATAATCTTCTTGTGTGCCAAGCCTGCCTTTGTAAATACCCGAAGCCTGCACGGCCGCTGTGCGCCAAAGATCGCCTGCTTTGGTAAATTCTTCGGATAATTTCATCAACTCATCATGCTGAAAATAGTTGTAGGCTTCCTGCAAAAAAGCGCCGTACATATAACGAAAGCCACCACCTCCAGTGCCTATTTCTTCCTGCATCCGCACCACCTGCGCCAGGTATAAACCTGCTTTTTCCGAACCGAGTTTATCCCGCCAGTTCTTTATTCTTTTACCAAGAAAAGCAATACCATTTACGCCGGCAAAAGCGCCGGGTATTTTCAGCATGTGAAATACATTCAGCTTTATGCCTTTAATGATGGCGCGTTTTATCCTTTCTTCCGTTATGGGTGCCGTGGCGAGCGTATGATAGATTTGTCCGCGTGGCGCCAAAGCGCCTTTGGCAAAACGTACACGCTCCAACTCATATTCCGTCATGTAAGTTGGGTATTCCATAATGGGGTCACTTACCAGGTATTTACCATCTTCTTTTCCAAACACCACGATGTTATGTGCATTAAAATGAAAACGGTATTCTTTTGGAAAATAAGGCAAATAATATACGCCTACCTGGCAACCAATAGCCATGCCTTCGCTTAACTTTTTATCTAATTCTTCCTTTGCTTTTTCTTTTGAAGAAAATTTTTTCCTGATGATTTTAATGCCTAATGAGTGACAGGTCCTTTTAAAAATAATACCAGGCACTGAACGGAATGCCAGTGCGGGGCCTCCGCTTATTTTTAATAAAGGGATATAAATGAAAAACAAGCCTGCGCCCATGCCAAACACCAGCGGTTCTGTGATTTGTGTAACGCCTATGTTTTGAAGAAGGTTCCTGGTAACACCGCTTTCGCAATGCGCAGATTGTGCGTGATGAAAATTACTGGTCATGCGCCTCCATTGATTTTAATTCATCCACAGTTACATTAAACACTTCGGCGTATTTATTTATTTTTTTAGGTGATAGTTTATTAAATACAGCAGGCTTCAAATGACGTTTTATCTGCCATTTAAAAAAGCCGGTATAACTTGACAGGATATTAATATCCATTATATTTTTTTCCATGAAAAACAGTACGGGGCTGGCTTCGTTGTTTAATACTTTTGCTTTTGCCGCTTCCACTTTATGCTGAATGTTTTCCCAGGTCACATCAAGCGCATTCGTTTTTACTTCCCATCCATTGCTCAATGCTGTGGTGTATTTACCCTGCTCGTCGGTAGCATAGCAAACTTCCTTGGTAAGTTTGCCAAGCGCACCCAAATCCTGCGGCACTTCATTCTTTTTCATTCGTGCATATTTGTTTTTTCAATAGTCTCATGGAACGCCCCCTTATGTATATTTTCTGGATGTGAAAAATTTTACATGGGCGTTTCATACGCGGGAATTTTATGTTAAGATAAATTATACTACCGTAAGCAATGCATACATATATGAAAACCTTGAACTTTCAGGCACGAGTACAAGCAATTTTTCGCCTTTTTTCAGCTTACCGCTTTTGAATAATTCATGCACCATAAAATAGGCTGATGCCGCACCTACATTACCTAAAGTGGTTAAATTCACAAACCATCTTTCATAAGGGATATAATCTTCAAAAACCGACATAATCTCATAAATTTTCGGTCTGAAAAATTCACTTGACATGTGCGGCAGAAAATAATCTATATCATTAATGGTTAAACCCTCGCGTTCAAATATCTTTTTCAATTTTCGTCCGCCAAGCGGAACAATATTATCGCTGAGCAAACCAATATCCTGTTTAATGCTCAGGATAGATTTTGTCATAATTTCTTCCGGCGTAAATTCAAGGTAGCTTTTTATGGTGCCGTCTGCTTCTTTTTCACAAGCCATGTACATGCAGGTTTCCATCTCGTTGGCATAAGAAACGCCCTCTATCCAGTCTATGCGCAAACTTAAACCTTCATCATTAGGTTTATTGTTTAATAAGAAAGCTGATGCACCATCAGACAACATCCATCTTAAAAATTCTTTATCAAAACTGATGTATGGATTTTTATTAAGTTCTTCCAGCTTATGGGCTTCCTCATCAAAATTATTTGCCCGCAAGGAAGCGGAAAATCTTTCAGAACCGGCAGCAACAGCATTAATTACGTCGCCTGACTTTACAGCGAGATAAGCATATTTAAAAGCATGCATGCCGGCGCAGCACACACCGGACGGCGATACCACCTCAATGGCTTCTGCTTCCGGCAGCCAGCCATGCACCATTACACCATGCGAAGGCATCATTTGATCGGGTGAAGAAGTACCGCAGGAAAGCAAATCGACCTCTGTTAATTTTTCAGGATCATCTTTAAATAACCCCCGCACCGCTTCTGCCGTCATTTGGGCATTGGTATGCGTGGTTTTACCGCCCTTTTCCAATGCATAATATCTTGTTTTTATACCGTTATTGCGAAGTACAATTTTTTTAGATTTGGAAGGCTTGCCGTTAATATACCCGAGATACAATTCCATATCATCGTTGGGCACAGGTTCATTGGGCAGAAATAAAGAGGTGTTCGTAATATAAACTTCGTTCAGCGACATAATGATTAATTCAGTTTTAAAAGCATTTCCTTTTTCCTGCGGATGTGTTTTGATAAAAATGGCTTAAAAATGAGCATATTAATTACCCAAACAATTGGCGCAGCTATAAACAACGCAATTAAAAGATAATATTTGAATGCAGCAAGCCAGAAGCTTTTATTCTGTTTTTTACTGATGACGTTTGCCCATATTTTAAACATGATGCCGGCCTTGCCTTCAATGAACATTAAATGATATTTAGGATCAACCGCCTTTACATCGATAAACTCCTGCTTAAGCCCGTTCCATTCATTTTTTTCAAGATGCGGTAAAGCAAGTTTTCCAAAGTTTTCGGTGCTGGCAATGTCTTTATCTGAAACGCCGGGCAACGGAAAGAAACCCAGGTAGCGGGTCTTTTTGCCGCCAACCAGCCAGTGAAAAATGGTAAAGATGCTAACAAGGTTCAGGTTTCTGTCGTACAATGCAATCGTGCCGGCATGATTTGCCTTTGCATTAATGAGCATGGGTTTTATTTTTTCAAAGGCATTCGTCCACATATTTCTTACGCCGGTAATGGTTATAACGGGCGTGTGGGCAAGCACTTCTAAAAAGCTTTCATCATGCATTAAGGAATTAAAAGGAATACTGGGCGATAAAAACCAGGGTTGATAACCTAAAATAATCAAATCGTATTTATGATATTTTAAGTTGAATGGTTTCAACGGCACAGGATTCCCCAGCACACAATCGGGCATTACACTAAAAAAGCTCTTTGTTGTCCAGGGAAAAGGAAATTCGTTTTGTACAAGAATCTGCACATCATCAACTTCATGACCGGCCTGGATTAATGGCTTGCAAAAATTTGCAATCATCTCTTTCAACTGGCCGCTTTGCGAATAATAAATCGCCAGGATTTTTTTACTCATTTATTGCAGGTGGGTGGTTTTAAGCGTTTTCGATTCTTTGCTGTAGTCAATAATAATATTCTGTAATTCGGGCGATAAATTTCTAAAATTTTTTTCAATAAAAGCAGCATCTGCTGCCAGTTCATCCCTGTATTTCACAATCTTAGGCGCGTGTTCCTGTATTATCAGCCGCATAAATCGGTATTCCGTATTTGAGTTATTGTTTTTTATAGCGCTTTCAAGTTTAATGCGCCCATCCTTGAAAAGATTAAGCTTGTTTTTAGCACCTTTTACGAGTCCTGCTTTTTTCATTAAAAGCGTTCCTTCAAAAGCGTCCTTATCTTTCAGGCCTGAAGATTGCACAACTTTAAGCTGCTCATCAATTGCTTCAACAGATTCTGATTTTACAGCATCATAAAACGCCTGTCTATCGAAACTTTTTGCATTGATGGTTTCTTTTTGCAAAAAGCCTGTAATCATTAATAAAGAGAATATAACTGCTTTCATAATTTAAGCTGATTGAAAAATATTTTAATTGTTTTTGCTAAGCATAACAAAATCAACCTTAAATGATATTCATCTCTGCCAAAAACCGGGCAAATTTAGCCTAAGACGCCAGCTTTTGGTTATCGTTTATTATAAGGTTGATAAACCGGTGCATAATACAACTATTATTAAGTTTTTTTTCAGTTAATTGCGCCCCAATAATTTATAATCTGTTTTGCAGAATAACAAACAATTTCAGCATTCCTGGGCTATAATACTGGGCGGTTCCAGTGGTTTTGGTT
>JAEWBD010000344.1 GCA_023391315.1 Bacteroidota bacterium
GATTTAGGTACAGCCGCCTTCATCCCCAGCAAACCATAGTCAATTAAGTGTACCCCCCAGTCGGTCATAAGGCCGCCGGCATAATCCCAGTACCAGCGAAAATTAAAATGAAAACGATTAGGATTGAAAGGCCGTTTTTCTGCAGGGCCGAGCCACATATTATAATCAACGCCTGCCGGGGCCGGGCCATCAGGCTGCACAGGAATGGATTTCATCCAGCCCTGGTAAGCCCAGGCTTTTACAAGACGCACATTGCCCAGCTTGCCGGAGTGCACAAAATCCATGGCATCAGCATAATGCTTATTGCTGCGCTGCCATTGGCCCACCTGCACTATCCTGTTATATTTTTTTTGGGCATCCACCATTCTTGCACATTCCACTATTGAATTGCCAACCGGTTTTTCGCAATACACATCTTTGCCGGCAGCGCAGGCATCTATCATTATCTTGCAATGCCAGTGATCGGGTGTGCCAATGACAACTGCATCAATATCTTTATTCTCCAGTAGTTTCCTGTAATCGCTGTAAGCCGTTACGTTTATATTTTTGGCTTTCAGTTCTGCAACACGTTTATCCAACACATTTTTATCTACATCGCACAAAGCAATACATTCTGCTTCAGGATGCTTGAGCATAGTGGTGAGATCGGCCCAACCCATGCCGTTTATGCCAATGGCACCAACGCGGATTTTATCGGCTGCTGAAACTTTTTTTGTAGCTGCTGACAACGTTGTTGGAATCAATGCAGCGCCAGCAAGGTACATTGATGATGATTGAAGGAAATGCCTGCGTTTCATTTTTTTGTATTTGTTACTTCGGTTATAAAAAGTATTACGTACAATTATTGATTTCAAATTTAAATACAGAAGGTCATTTGAAGCTTTTTTACAATTGCAGGCAATACATTTAATGATGGCTTAAATATACAGTTGAATTCATTTAAACAAGCATGTTTTAAATAATTCCCTGCTTTTAAATATTAAATTTTTAATAAGCAAAGGGAACGTTTGATCGTTTTTCACGTTTTATATTAACACGGCGTTAGTAAGCTTAGAAACAGTTATAAAAAACAATCTTACTTATTTCTGCTATACAATGCTTTCTATGTATAGGCAACTGAATTTTTATAGAATTGCTTGCTTAAACGTGTTGCTTTCCGTACCCTTATTTTTTATAAGCAACGCAGATATTGCCGTATATATAAAAATCGCCATTTCCTTATTAAACATAGTCTTCATTTCAATTAACCTAAATCTGCCGGGTAGTATAAACCAGGGCTACAAAAAAATATTTACAGAAAAAAAGAAAGTGTTGATGGTATGCATCAGTTGCGCGTACCTGTTCACAACTTTATTATCCTTCTGTTTCAATCTTCCGGTTATCGTTTTTTTTATATTGTTCTCAATTTACACAGGAGCTGTTGCGGTTATTTATATTCACGGCGCTTCCATCAATTTTTTCAGGCAAAAACTGTTAAGCAGAAACCGGCGTATTGCAGTAATAGGTTATGATGATAAAGCCCGTGAATTTGCCAGTAAATTAAACCTGAGTCTTTACTATAACATTGCCGGGCACCCAGGATACAACACTAAAAATGAAAGCGTGAAAGGCGAGCTTTTATCAGAATACATAAGCTTTGCCAGGAAAAACCGCATAAGGGATCTGTATGTTTCCATGCAACATGAAGAGCATGTGCCCTTTGCCGCCTTAACCAGGGAAGCTGAGAAATATTGCATCAGGGTTAATTTTATTGCGCCTGATAAAAGTTTTGAAAAGGGCATTTATCATGTTAACCACATAGGCGGAATGCCTGTATTGGAACAATATAAAGAGCCCCCGAAATCTTTTTACAAACGGCTGCTTAAACGAACTTTTGATTTGCTTGTAAGTTCGCTCGTTATTGTTTTTGTGCTTTCATGGCTTATACCGCTGGTAAGCCTGTTAATTAAACTTGACAGTAAAGGGCCTGTTTTCTTTGCTCAGGTTCGGTCGGGGCGGGATAATCATCCTTTTACATGCCTTAAGTTCAGAAGCATGCATATAAATGAAGCTTCCAACTTTTGCCAGGCCACTAAAGAAGATAGCAGAGTAACAAGGATTGGCAGGTTTTTAAGAAAGACAAGCCTTGATGAATTCCCTCAATTCTTAAATGTATTTATGGGCGATATGAGCATTGCAGGGCCCAGGCCGCACATGCTTTATCACACCGAACAATACAGCAACGCGGTAAATCATTATATGGTAAGACTTTATTTAAAACCCGGCTTAACGGGCTGGGCGCAGGTGAATGGATTCAGGGGTGAAATAAAAAATATACAATACTTGGAACAGCGTGTTGCACATGATATATGGTATATGGAAAACTGGAGCCTTTTGCTTGATATTAAAATTATGATTTTTACATTTATTGCTATTTTAAGAGGAGATAAAATGGCTTATTAAAATGCTTTCCAAAAAGCTTTTATCGTTGCCGGGAAAATATATTTCATACACCAACAATTTTTATACAGCCTTATAAGTTCTTAAAAAATTTTTATTCATTTGTATTCGTACCCATAGCAGAAACCGGCTAAAGAAATTACGGCAACCACAACGATTTCAACAAAGCCCTTGCTTGCTATAAAAGATTGCTTATCCATGAACTCAAAACTACTGCTCATTACAGGAAACTATTACCCTGAACCTACCGGCATTGGCCGTTATAACAGCGAAATGATTGACTGGTTAGCTGATAACGGCTTTGACTGCACCGTAATTTCTACCTATCCATATTATCCTTATTGGAAAGTGCAGGCCCCGTATAATAAGCGTAATAAAAGATTTACCAGGGAAATAAAAATTACAGCAGGTAATAATAAAACAACGGTTTATCGCTGCCCTCATTACACGCCGGCAAACCCCACAGGTGCAAAAAGAATGTTGTTTGATTTCACATTTTTTATTTCCGTCTTTTTTAAACTTATCGGCCTTGCCGGCAAAAAGTTTGAGTATGTAATGACGGTAGCCCCGCCGTTACCATTAGGCATAGCCGCTGCTTTGTATAAATCTATATCAAAAGCGAAGTTTTTATACCATATACAGGACTTACAGGTGGATGCCGCAAAAGAGTTAGATATGATTTCTTCTAAAAAGCTGCTCGGCATATTGTTTAAAATTGAAAGTTTCATTTTAAGGAAAGCCGACAGAATAAGCACCATCTCCACCGGCATCCGTGAAAAGCTGCAAACAAAAACAAATAAAAAAATATACCTGTTTCCTAATTGGACTAATACAAACCATTTCTTTCCCATAAAAAATAATATGGTCTTAAAAAAAGCTTTTGGCTTAAAGGCTCATCTGCCCGTTATCCTGTATTCAGGTGCCATTGGAGAGAAACAAGGCCTCGAAAATGTATTATTGGTTGCAGAGAAGTTTAAGCAGGAACAAAAGGCGGCCCAGTTCATTATTTGCGGCACAGGCCCCTATAAAATGGAGCTGGAAGAGAAGGCTGCTGCAATAAAACTTGATAATATACTTTTCCTGCCGCTGCAGCCGGAAGAAAAACTGAACGAATTTTTAAATATGGCAGATGTGCATCTTATAATACAAAAAGCCGGTGTGGCCAACCTTGTTATGCCGTCAAAGCTTGGTAATATTTGTTCTGTGGGCGGGCTTGTTGCGGTAACTGCGGAAGCAGGCTCAGCTTTATATAATACGGTTGTGAATAATAATCTTGGTCTTGTATGTTTGCCTGAAGACGTAACGGAATTAAAGAAATGCATTGAAAAAGCACTTGCAACAAATGATAATACGCTGCAAATAAATGCAAGAAGCTATGCAGAAAAACATCTCTGCCTTGATAAAATAATGCAGCAATATATAACCGAAGTTTTGGCCGTTACCCAATCCGTTTCTCAATTACAGTTATTGCTGGTAAAATAATTCAGCCTAAAATCACGTTTAAGTATTTATCATTTTTATAAGTACTTTTACCGCTTCAGCAAATCAGCCTTCTGAATGAGCAACACACAAAATGCTAACAAGCTGTTACTTTTATTCTGCCTTTTTTTGCTTTTGTCTGCTTTAAACTTAAACGCCCAGGCGCCGGTTTTACGCGTTACCAATGATTTTAACCAGCAATCTGTTTTATACAATACCGACACCTTTGCCCATACAGCCTGGAAGCCGGTTCTTTATACAGATTCCATGTATCAAAAAAGTAATCGTACCTGGTTATACCGCAAGTTTTTTGAAGAGCATTTACTACAGGTACAACAGCCTGATTTTAATATTTTCGGCGATATAATTTTTGATGAGTTTGCAGGCGCTACCCAGCGTAAAATTCCAACATCAACCAGGAATGCTGATAAATCAGGATTTATCTATACCAATACAAGAGGCTTTCAATTAAGCGGGAACGTTGGTGATAAATTTTATTTCCAGACAGAGATTTATGAAAACCAGGCTAACTTTCCGGGCTACGTAGATAGCTTTATAAGAAAAAGCCGGGTGGTGCCGTTTGAAAACAGCTACAAAGGGTTTAACGATAAAGGTTTTGATTTCAGTTATTCATCTGCAAAACTTATTTACACGCCCGGCAAGCATGTGCTGTTTGATCTTGGCTATGGAAGAAATTTTATAGGCGATGGCTATCGCTCTTTATTGCTCAGTGATTATAATATTAATTATCCTTATTTCCGAACAGCTTTAACTTTTGGCAATTTTCAATATTCTGTGATGTACTCAGAATACATGGTTAATAAGGATAAGAACATTTATGCAGCCGGTTATCCACGTAAATGGGGGCAAACTTATTTGCTCGACTGGCATGCTACCAAAAATTTAAATATTGGCATTTTTAATGCGGTGGTCTCCTCAATGGAAAATGCAGATCGCGAAACCAAATTAGGCTTAACACATTTTAGCCCCATTATTTTCGCCCATGCATCTGAATCGCCTTCAGGCTTAAAAAATAATGATATATATGGGTTGAATGTAAAATATACAATCGTGCCCACTGTTACAGCTTATGCCCAGTTTATGCTGGATAAAAGCGGCAGTGAAGACTGGGAGAAACGAAACGGTTTTCAGATAGGCGTTCGGGCAGGCAACCTGTTTAAGGTAGATAATTTAAATGCGCAAGTTGAATTTAATACCGTAAGGCCATACAGCTATGCATCAGACACAATTACCACAGCCTATACTCACAACGGCCAGTCACTCGCCCATCCGCTTGGCGCCAATTTTAAAGAAGGCCTTTTAGTGGCTGATTATACTTATAACAGATGGTATGCAAGACTTGAAACTATGGTGGCGCGTTACGGCAACGATTCATCTGCTTTAATTAATTATGGCCGCGATATTTTTAAACCGCTTTACACACATACAACAAGCGATAACATTAAAACAGGCCAGGGCTTAAACACAAAACTTTTTTATGGCGACGTTCGGCTGGCTTATATTTTAAACAAAAAAACGAACCTTAGATTGGAAACCGGTGCTGTTTACAGGAAGGAATCCAATAAATTAAACAATTATAAAGACGTGTATTTTTATTTAGGCGTTCGTTTTACTTTCCGCAAGCTTATTTATGATTTTTAAATACAATGCTTTGAAAAAACTGCGGTATTTATCAATATGCTTTTTCGCTTTTTTGGGCACAGGCAGTTTATTGCATGCGCAGCAAATACCCTTGAATCAAAACGTTCAAAACAGGTTAAGCGAATTATTGATGGATGCAGATTCTTCTGTTTTCACAGGTTTCCGTTCTCAAAACTGGCTGGAGCTTGACCAGTTGAATATCATACATAAATCAACATTGCAGGACAGTGCTTTTGGCCTCGGATCAGCTTTAAAAGGAGATCTGCTGAATACCAACATGGTAAGAGCAGTTGGCCAAAACAGTGTTTTTACACTCGACCCATACCTGCATGCAGGCCTTGGT